>NZ_JBSGZJ010000019.1:0-6904 GCF_053610925.1 Streptomyces sp. NPDC054847
CCATCCGGCCGGGGCCTCCCCCGGCGTACCCGGGTCGATCGGCGGGCCGAAGACGCCGACGGCGGGGCTGCTGAACGCCACTGGCCCCGACGCACCCGGCTCGGCGGCGGACACGGGCCCCGGCCCGGTCGACTCGTCCGGCAGCGATTCCAGATGCAGCAGTTCCACCGCCGCGCGGCTGATCTGCTCGACAAGCGGTCCCGGCAGCCACCCCGACGGCCCCGCGGCGACGGCGAGGCCGTCCGCGATCTCGCCGGGGGCCGGGCGGGCGGCCGGGTCCTTGGCCAGGCAGGCGCCCACCAGGTCCCGCAGTTCGCCGTCCAGCGCGCCCAGTTCGGGCTCCTCGTGCACGACTTTGTAGAGAAGCGCGGCCGAGGAGTCGCCCTGGAAGGGGGCGGTGCCGGTCGCCGCGTACGCGAGGACCGCGCCGAGCGAGAAGACGTCGGCGGCGCCCGTGACGCCCTTGCCGAGGATCTGCTCGGGAGACATGTAACCGGGCGACCCGACGGAGACACCGGTGGAGGTGAGGGACGCGGTGCCGTCCGTGGCACGGGCGATCCCGAAGTCGATCAGCCGCGGTCCCTCCAGCGTCAGCAGCACGTTGGACGGCTTCACGTCCCGGTGCACCAGCCCCAGCGCGTGGACGGCGACCAGTGCGCGTGCCAGTCCCTCGCCCAGCACCCGCACCGAGTGCGCGGGGAGCGGCCCGTGGTCCGTGACCGCCTGGGTGAGTGAGGGGCCGGCGACGTAACCGGTCGCCACCCACGGGACCGGCTCGTCGGGGCCGGCGTCGAGGACCGGGGCGGTCCACTCCCCACCGACCCTGCGTGCGGCCTCCACCTCGCGCCGGAAGCGGGCACGGAACTCGTCGTCGAGCGCGAAGTGCGGGTGGACGACCTTGACCGCGACGGTGCGCCCGCCGGAGCTGCGCCCCAGATAGACGCGCCCCATTCCGCCCGCCCCGAGCCTGCCCAGCAGCCGGTACGCGCCGATGCTGCGCGGCTCGCCGGGATCAAGCGGCTGCATCTGAACTCCCCCGTTCGGCATCCTGCGCCAGTCGGCCCTCAGCCTAGGGGTTGCCGGGGGCGGCCGGCCCGGGGCGCCGTGACGCCGGTCAGCTGCCGAGGAGTTCGACCTTCACGTCCGCCGGGAAGCCGGTCGTCGGGCCGGTCCTGCGGGCGAATTCCGTGACGCCGGCGAGCTGGTCGGGACCGAAGCGGAAGTCCAGCGTCGTGAAGTACCGCTCCAGCAGCTCCGCGTCGAAGGCCTCCCAGCGCGCCGCCTGCTCCGCGACCTTGCCGACCTCTTCGAGGGAGAGGTCCCGCGAGGCGAGGAAGGCCTCGTGCACCTTGCGCACCACGCGGGGCTCACGGGCCAGATAGTCCTTGCGCGCGGCCCAGACGGCGAAGACGAACGGCAGTCCCGTCCACTCCTTCCACATCTGCCCGAGGTCGTGGACCTGGAGACCGAGGCGGGGAGCGTCGTGGAGGGAGGCCCGCAGCGCGGCGTCGCCGATCAGGACGGCCGCGTCGGCCTCCTGCATCATCACCCCGAGGTCGGGCGGGCAGGTGTAGTAGTCGGGGGCGACCTGATACTGCTCGGCCAGCAGCAGCTGGGCCAGCCTTACCGATGTGCGGGAGGTCGAGCCGAGCGCGACCCGTGCCTTGTCGAGCTGCTCCAGCGGAAGCTGCGACACGATCACGCAGGACATCACCGGGCCGTCGCAGCCCACCGCGAGGTCGGGAAAGGCGACGAGTTCGTCGGCATTGCGAAGGAATTCGACGAGCGTGACGGGCGCGATGTCGAGTTCGCCCCTCACCAGCCGTTCGCTGAGCTTCTCCGGGGTGTCCTTCGTCAGTTCGAGATCGAGGAGAGTTCCGGTCCTGGCGAGCCCCCAGTAAAGGGGCAGACAGTTCAGGAACTGGATGTGCCCGACACGCGGCCGGCTGCGTCGGAGGTCGGTTGCTGTGCTTTCTCCAAGACTGTCCACATCGTGAGGCTAGACCTGCCCCCCGGATCCCTCCGCGCCGGGTCGCCGCGACGGCCCGGCGCGGCCCGGCGCGACCCGTCCGAGCTGGGCTTCGTCAGCGCGACGAAGGGCCGGTCAAACGTCCGGGTGACGTGATCTTTCCCTCTACCGCTGCGCACACGCTGCGTGCTAGGCTCGACGCAAGTTGCAGTTTGGTTTCCCTTGCAGTACAGAGCCTGCGGAGCATGTAACCCGCAGGCTTTTGTAGTTTTCAGACTTCTTGCAGGTTCTGGAGCAGGGCAACCCTTTGGCCCATAGGAGGGCTTATGGCTACCGGAACCGTCAAGTGGTTCAACGCTGAAAAGGGCTTCGGCTTCATCGCCCAGGACGGCGGCGGCCCGGATGTCTTCGTCCACTACTCCGCGATCAACGCGTCCGGGTTCCGCTCCCTCGAGGAGAACCAGGTCGTGAACTTCGACGTCACCCAGGGCCCGAAGGGCCCGCAGGCGGAGAACGTCACCCCGGCCTAGTCAGCCAGGGTCGGCGATCGCGCACGACTCAGCAGTACCCAAGGAGCCCCGTCCCCGTACGTCGTACGGAGCCGGGGCTCCTGCCTTTCCCTGGCCTGTCCGGGAGCTTTCCCTGCCCTTTCCCGGATCTTTTCCGCCTCTCCGCACAACTGCCGCAGATCCGGGGCGGACCCGCGGCCTTCCGAGAGGGCCCTCAGTCCCTCCGGCCGTCGTACAGGGCTTCGATGTCGGTCCCGAAGTCGTGGGCGATCGCCGCGCGCTTCAGCTTCAGCGACGGCGTCAGATGCCCGCTCTCCTCGGTGAAGTCCACCGTCAGCACCGTGAAGCGGCGGATCGACTCCGCCCGTGAGACCAGCCGGTTGGCCTCGTCGACCGCGCGTTGCAGCGCGCCGAGCAGTTCCTCGTCCCTGACCAGGTCGGCCAGGGGCAGATGCGCCTTCTTCTTCATCCGCCGCCAGTGGTCGAGCCCGTCCTGCTCGAGGGTGAGCAGGGCCGTGATGTAGGGGCGGTTGTCGCCGACGACCATGCACTGGGACACCAGGGGGTGCGCGCGCAGCCAGTCCTCCAGCGGCGCGGGGGCGACGTTCTTGCCGCCGGAGGTGATGATGATGTCCTTCTTGCGCCCGGTGATCGTCAGATATCCGTCGTCGTCCAGGGCCCCCAGGTCGCCGGTGGCCAGCCAGCCCTCCGCATCCGTCACCGGTACGGCCTCGCCGCGCTCCGCGTCCCAGAGGCCGGCGCAGACCTGGCCGCCGCGCAGCAGCACCTCGCCGTCGTCGGCGATGCGGACCGCCGTGCCCGGCAGCGGCCAGCCGACCGTGCCGAGCCGGGGCCGCAGCGGCGGGGTCACCGTCGAGGCGGCCGTGGTCTCGGTGAGCCCGTACCCCTCGAAGACCTCGATGCCGGCGCCCGCGTAGAACGAGGCGAGCCGGCTGCCGAGCGGTGAGCCGCCGCAGATGGCGTACCGGACCTTGCCGCCGAGGGCCGCCCGGATCCGGCGGTAGACCAGCGGGTCGTACAGGGCCCGTGCCGCCCTGAGGCCCAGGGAAGGACCGGGGCCGGTGCCGTGCTCCGCCGCTTCCACGGCCTGCCCGTAGCGCCGGGCGATCCTCGCGGCGCGGTCGAACGAGGAGGCACGGCCGAGTTTCTCGGCGGTGGCCCGGCCGGTGTTGAAGACCTTCTCCAGGACGTACGGGATCGCCAGCAGGAACGTCGGCCGGAAACCGGCCAGGTCGGCGAGCAGGTCCTCGGTCCGGATCGAGGGTGCGTGTCCGAGCCGCACCCGGGCGCGCAGGCAGCCGATGGCGACCATGCGGCCGAAGACATGGGAGAGAGGAAGGAAGAGCAGGGTCGAGGCGGGTTCCTTGCTGAGCGACTTGAAGACGGGGTGCAGCAGTTCGACGGCGTTGTCGACCTCGGCGAAGAAGTTCGCGTGGGTGAGCGCGCAGCCCTTGGGGCGGCCGGTGGTGCCCGAGGTGTAGATCAGCGTCGCGATCGTGTCCGGCGACAGTCCGGCCCTGCGTGCCGTGACGACGGCGTCCGTGATCCCGGCCTTCTCGCCCGCCTTGCGGAGGTGGGCGACGGCCCCGGTGTCGAACGCCCACAGGTGGGTCAGGCCCGGCAGTTGCCTGCGTTCCTGACTGATCGTCCTGGCCTGTGCGGCGCTCTCGACGACGCAGGCGACGGCCCCTGAGTTCTCGAGTATCCAGCGGGCCTGGAAGGCGGAGGAGGTCGGGTAGACGGGGACGGTGACGAGCCCGGCCGCCCAGGCGGCGAAGTCGAGGAGCGTCCATTCGTATGTCGTACGGGACATGATCGCGACCCGGTCGCCGGGTTCGAGGCCCTCGGCGATGAGCCCCTTCGCCACGGCGAGGACGTCCTCGGCGAACCGCTCCGCGGTCACGTCCCGCCAGGCGCCGTCCGCGTCCTTGACGCTGATTACGGCGTCGCCGGGGGCCTCGTGGGCGTTGTGGAACGGGATGTCGGCGAGCGAGCCATGGGTGACGGCCGGTACGAGCGCCTGCACGGTCACCTCCCGCACGACGCCGTTCACCAGCTTCTTGTGCGGTTCCACCGGCACGGGCGCACCGCCGGGACCAACCAGATCGACTGACACGTGCGGCTCCTCGTCATGAAGGCTGACAGGCGTGCTGCGCAGGGGACCGGCCGGCTCACGCGCGTTCGGCGACCGTGGTGACGTCCTGTCCGTCCGTGGCTCGGAGGGAGTTCGGCCCACGGCCCGGCGCTCGTGTCCCGCGAGGTGTCGCCGGCACCATCTCGACCAGATCCTGACCTCTGAGTAACCTTACTCGGGAGTAAATCCATGGTCGAGCAGGGAGTCAGGACAATGGCCGATCGCTGTCCGAACGTCACCGGCAGGCCGTCGGCCGGAGCGCTCACCCGGCGGGCGAGGACGGAATCATGAGCGGCGTCGCAGCTGAAACCTGCGTGGCGCACCTTGGTTCGGGCCCGGCAGGCGGCCCGCCCCCATGTGTCCGCGGCCGGCGCCCTCTGGGGGCGTGAGCGTGCGGAACGTCATCCTCGCCTCGGCGCCCGCGCTCACGCCGCTGCTCGTCCGCGGGGCGGCGCTGTCACCGCTGAAGCGCCGCGTCCGCGCCGGGGCGCAGCTTCCCGGCACCCGGCTGGTACTGCCCGGTGCCCGTACCGACGCCGCGCGGCTCGCCGTGTACGCCGACGTCTGCGGCTTCCCGGCGGGCGGGCCGCTGCCGCTCCCCTACCCGCACA
Organism: Streptomyces sp. NPDC054847; assembly: GCF_053610925.1. Taxonomy (NCBI): domain Bacteria; kingdom Bacillati; phylum Actinomycetota; class Actinomycetes; order Kitasatosporales; family Streptomycetaceae; genus Streptomyces; species Streptomyces sp. NPDC054847. Next base: position 5,245 of record NZ_JBSGZJ010000019.1, read on the forward strand.
TCCTCGGATTCCCGCTCGCCGTGCGGCTGATGGCCGACCGCGCCTTCCCCCTGCCGCTCCTCGGCCTGGTCCACACCCGTATCGGGATCATCCGGCACGGGCCGGCCCTGATGCCGGCGGACCGGCCCGAACTCGCCGTGCACGCCGAGGAACTGGTCCCGCACCGGCGGGGCACGGAAGTGGTCATGGTGACCCGGGCGCGCCTCGACGGCGAGCTGGTGTGGGAGTCCCGCAGCTCCTATCTCGCCCGGCACCGCACCGGTGACGACGGTCCACGGGAAAGCGCCCCCACCGCCGGGCCGTTGCCCGCCGTCGCCGCGTGGCGGGTCCCCGGTGACCTGGGCCGCCGCTACGGTGCCGTCTCCGGGGACCGCAACCCGATCCATCTGCACCCGCTCACGGCGAGGCTCTTCGGATTCCCCCGCGCCATCGCGCACGGCATGTGGACGTTCGCCCGCTGCCTGGCGGAGGCCGAGCGGACCGGAGGGCCGGCGGAGGGCGCACGGGCGGAGTTCCGGGCGCCCGTGCTGCTGCCCGCCGATGTCACTTACGCGGCCCGCACCGCCCCGGGCGGCACCCGCTTCGAACTGCGCAGCGGCGACCGCGTGCACCTCACCGGGGAGACCAGCGCTCCCCGCGCATGAGGCCCCCCAGGCCGGTCCACGCGAAGTTCATCAGAAGGCCGGCGGCCTCCTTCGCCGAGATGCCTCCGGAGTCGTTCGCCCACCCCGCGAGCGACTCCGCGGCCCCCACGAGCGCCTGAGCGAGGCCTTCGATGTCCCGGTCGGCCAGCTCGGAACTGCGGTGCGAGCCCGCCGTTCCCGGCGCCGGAGGCACACCCTGTTCGGCCGCCGCGCCGATCAGCACGGTCACGAAGGCGGCGATCTCCGCCCGCATCCGCGCGACCTCGGCCGCGAACGGCTCGCCGTGCGTACGCGCCTGACGGTGCAGCACCGACCAGCCGTCCGGGTTCTCCTGCGTGTGGCGGAAGAAGGCCTCCAGCCCCGCCCACATCTGCTGATCCGCCGTCAGCCCCGGCTGGATCGCCGCCTGCACGGCCGCGGTCAGCCGCTGCGCCTCCCGCCTGATGCAGGCGGTGAAGAGCTCCTCCTTGGAGTTCAGGTACAGGTACACCAGGGGCTTGGAGACACCGGCGAGCTCCGCGATCTCGTCCATCGAGGCGGCCCGGTAGCCCAGCTGCCCGAAGGTCCGCACGGCGGCGTCCATCATCTGCTGCTCGCGCACGGCCCGCGGCATGCGCTTGGTCCTCGCGCTCTTCACCGCACTCATCTCAGTGTTCCTCCCGCCCCGTGCCCTTACTCAGCAGTAAGCCTACGACCCTGGCAGTTGACTGCGTCATAGCGGCGTTCATGGCCCGCATTAAGGTCCACTCCGCGCGACGGGGTCAACCGCGCGCGACGGGTCTCGGCCGTATCCGGGCGGCCCCGGACATGCGTGTGCTGTGCCCGCGGCGAGGCGGACACAGCACACGGTCGGCGTTCCCGGCTTCACCAGGAGCCGGGATCATCGATGGATCAGGGCCGGATCTGCTTCATGCCCTCTCGATCACTATGCCCGACCTCCCTGAGGTCCACCGGCGGCAGGCCGTGGCGAACGGGCGGTTCGCCGCATCGCCCCGCAGAAGACCGTGGGCCTCGCC
>NZ_JBSGZJ010000019.1:6914-37179 GCF_053610925.1 Streptomyces sp. NPDC054847
CCGCCCGCCCCCCGGCGGGCCGGCGGGGCCGCCGGGGGGGCCCCCCCCCCCCCCCCCACCCCGCGGGGGGCCCCCGCGGGGCGCCGGCCCCCGCCCACGAGGGGAGGCGGTCGCACGACCGCCGGACGCGGTGCGACGTCAGGCGGGGACCGGCACGGTCCCCTTCTCCTCGGCCGTCACGGCGTCGGTACCGGCGTCGGCCCCACCGTCGATGTCGTCGATCGGCGAGGAGGTGGCGCTGTTGTACGCGTCGTGGTCGAGGATCTGCTCACGCGCCGCGACGATGACGGGAACGAGCGCCTGTCCCGCGACGTTGGTGGCGGTGCGCATCATGTCCAGGATCGGGTCGATCGCCATCAGCAGGCCGACGCCCTCCAGCGGGAGGCCCAGGGTGGACAGGGTCAGCGTCAGCATGACCGTGGCGCCGGTCAGACCGGCGGTGGCGGCGGAGCCGACCACGGAGACGAACGCGATCAGCAGGTAGTCCTGGATGCCGAGCTGCACGTCGAAGATCTGCGCGATGAAGATCGCGGCGAGCGCCGGGTAGATGGCGGCGCAGCCGTCCATCTTGGTGGTCGCGCCGAACGGGACCGCGAAGCTCGTGTACTCCTTCGGGACGCCGAGACGCTCGGTGACCTTCTGGGTGACCGGCATGGTGCCGACCGAGGAGCGGGAGACGAACGCCAGCTGGATGGCCGGCCAGGCGCCCCTGAAGAACTGGACGGGGTTGACCTTGGCGACGGTCGCGAGCAGCAGCGGGTAGACGCCGAACAGGACCAGGGCGCAGCCGATGTAGACGTCGGCGGTGAAGGTGGCGTACTTGCCGATGAGCTCCCAGCCGTAGTCGGCGATGGCGAAGCCGATGAGGCCGACGGTGCCGATGGGGGCGAGGCGGATGACCCACCACAGGGCCTTCTGGAGCAGCTCGAGCACCGACTCGCTCAGGTCGAGGATCGGCTTGGCGCGGTCACCGAGCTTGAGTGCGGCGATACCGGCGACGGCGGCCATGAAGACGATCTGGAGCACTTCCAGCTCGGTGAACGGCGTGATGATGTCCGTCGGGACGATGCCGGTGAGGAAGTCGATCCAGGTTCCGGCGTTCTCCGGCTTCTGGCCGTCCTTCGGGGTGAGGCCGGTGCCCGCGCCCGGGTTGGTGACCAGTCCGATGACGAGGCCGATGGCCACGGCGATCAGCGACGTGATCATGAACCACAGCAGTGTGCGGCCGGCCAGCCGTGCGGCGTTGTTGACCTTCCGCAGGTTGGTGATCGACACCAGGATGGCGAAGAACACGAGCGGCGCGACGGCCAGCTTCAGCAGCTGGACGAAGATCGAGCCGACCTGGTCGAGGGTGTCCTTCAGCCAGCCGATGTCCTGGCTGCGGGCGAGGGCGCCGAGCAGGACGCCGAGCGCCAGACCGGCGACGATCTGGGCCCAGAAGGGGACCTTGGGTATACGGAATCCGGAGCCGGACTGCTTTCCGGCAGGGGTGGACGCGGTGTTCGCGGACACGGACGCACTCCAGTGGTGGCGTTCGGGAAGTACAGGGGACGGGGGTGCGGCGCCCGTGCGCGTGAAGGCGCGGCGCCGCTGCGTGATGCCGGGTTGTCAGATGTGGCGGCAACAGACCGCGGACATGCAGCGGCACAGATCGACATGCAGGCGCGCCACGAGCAGGAGGCTCGCGGCGTCTGGGTGGCGCACTGCTGTCTTCACGCCGAACACGTTAACACTTGAACTTATCGAAGCTCAAAGCTCCCCTTTGGGGCCCCTGTCGGCCCGCCCTGTCGGGTGACCGTCGGCCCGCCCTACTGGGTGACGCCGTCCTCCTGCTTGCGGTTGGCCTCGAGACGGGCCTTGGCGCTGTCCACCTTGGTGACGATCTGGGCGGACATCGCGTCACGCTGCTTGCGCAGCAGCACGAAGCTGAGCGGCGCGGAGAGCACGAGCGCGAGCAGCACGACCCACACGAAGTTGGAGTCGCCGAGGCCCTTGGGGAGGGCCCCGACCTGGACCAGTCCGGCGACGACGACGAAACAGCCGACGAAGATCGCCAGACGCAGTGCGGTGTACTTGATCGCGGCACTCGTCCTTGCAGCGGACACGGCGGGCCTTCTTCCTTGCGTACGACGTGGGTGCCTGTCCAGTGAAGCACGCCGCCCCCAGGCGCTAGCCGAGGGGCAGCAGCATGATGACGTCGTCGCGGTCGTCGCCGTCGCCGACCCGGATCGCCCCCGGCACCCGGCCGACCTCCTTGTAGCCGCAGGCGGCGTAGAAGTGGTCGGCGCCGGTGCCGCCGCGGCAGGTCAGACGTATCGCCTCGATGCCGTCGAACCCGCGGGCGGCATCGGCGGCGGCCGCCATCAGATCGCGCCCGTAGCCCCTGCCCTGGTGGCCGGGGTGGACCATCACCGTGTAGAGCCAGATCCAGTGCTTCATCAGGCGGTGGGTGTTGAAGGCGAGGAAGGCGGTGGCCGCGATCGCGCCGGCCTCGTCGCGGCCGACGAGCAGCCGCATCCGGCCCTCGGCGATGGCGGTGAGGTGGCCCAGCCACCCCGGCCGGACGTCCTCGGCCGTCACGGGCGGGACGAAGCCGACGGCGCCGCCGGCGTTGCTGACGTCCGTCCAGAGCGCGACGACACCGTCCCGCAGCTCGTTCGTGAGGGCCGGGTCGAGTTCGAAGGTGAGGGCCATGCGGGCCAGCGTAGAAAACGGCGAACCCCGGCCGGGGCCGGGGTTCGCAGAGCGAGACGGACGCGGCCCGGGTCTCAGACGCGCATGGGCTGCGGCGACTCGCGGCGGTCGGCGTCGGGGCCCGGGTACTCGCGGATGATCTCGTAGCGGGTGTTGCGCTCCACGGGACGGAAGCCGGCGTCGCGGATCAGGTCGAGCAGGTCGTCACGGGTCAGCTTGTTCGGCGTCCCGTAGTTGTCCGCGTCGTGCGTGATCTTGTACTCGACGACCGAGCCGTCCATGTCGTCCGCCCCGTGCTGAAGGGCGAGTTGGGCGGTCTGCACACCGTGCATCACCCAGAAGACCTTGACGTGCGGCACGTTGTCGAACAGCAGCCGCGACACGGCGAAGGTCTTGAGCGCCTCCGCGCCGGTCGCCATCGTGGTGCGTGCCTGGAGCTTGTTGCGGACCTTGCCGTCCTGCATGTCCACGAAGTCGTGCTGGTAGCGCAGCGGGATGAAGACCTGGAAACCACCGGTCTCGTCCTGGAGTTCACGCAGCCGCAGCACGTGGTCGACCCGGTGGCGCGGCTCCTCGATGTGCCCGTACAGCATGGTGCAGGGGGTCTTGAGGCCCTTCTCGTGCGCCAGGCGGTGGATGCGCGACCAGTCCTCCCAGTGGGTGCGGTGGTCGACGATGTGTTGGCGGACCTCCCAGTCGAAGATCTCCGCGCCGCCGCCGGTCAGCGACTCCAGACCGGCCTCGATGAGCTCGTCGAGGATCTCGGAGGCGCTGAGCCCGGAGATCGTCTCGAAGTGGTGGATCTCGGTGGCGGTGAAGGCCTTCAGCGAGACGTTCGGCAGGGCCTTCTTGAGCTCGGAGAGCGAGCGCGGGTAGTAGCGCCAGGGCAGGTTGGGGTGGAGCCCGTTGACGATGTGCAGCTCGGTGAGGTTCTCGCCCTCCATCGCCTTCGCGAGGCGGACGGCCTCCTCGATGCGCATGGTGTACGCGTCCTTCTCGCCCGGCTTGCGCTGGAACGAGCAGTAGGCGCACGACGCCGTGCACACGTTGGTCATGTTGAGGTGCCGGTTGACGTTGAAGTGGACGACGTCGCCGTTCTTGCGGGTGCGCACCTCGTGCGCGAGACCGCCGAGCCATGCCAGGTCGTCCGACTCGTAGAGGGCGATGCCGTCCTCACGCGTCAGCCGCTCACCGGCCCGGACCTTCTCCTCGAGCTCGCGCTTGAGTCCTGCGTCCACTTCGGGCCGCCTCCCATACGTCTACCAATCGGGCTCCACCCACGGTATCCCTAGCTCTCCTCCGGCAGGTCGCCGACCCGGTTCTCCCACTTGGTCGAGAGCACGATGGTGGTCCGTGTGCGGGAGACGCCGCGCGTCCCGGAGAGCCGGCGGATCGTCTTCTCGAGGCCGTCCACGTCGCTCGCGCGCACCTTGAGCATGTACGAGTCGTCGCCGGCGATGAACCAGCAGTCCTCGATCTCCGCGAGGTCCTTCAGCCGGCGCGCCACGTCCTCGTGGTCCGCGGCGTCGGAGAGCGAGATGCCGATCAGGGCCGTGACGCCGAGGCCCAGGGAGCGGGCGTCGACGGTGGCGCGGTACCCGGTGATGACGCCCGCCGCTTCCAGGCGGTTGATGCGGTCGGTGACGGAGGGGCCGGAGAGCCCCACGAGCCGGCCGAGCTCGGCGTACGAAGCCCTGCCGTTCTCGCGCAGGGCCTGGATGAGCTGCCTGTCCACGGCGTCCATATGCCTGAGCCTTCCATTATTCAGCGATACCGCAAGTTTACGTGTAGAATCTAAGGTACACAGGGCCGACACCCTGCGATTTACTCAAATGATCAGAGCTGATCCCACAGGATCACGATCCATACAGGAGATGACACTCACCGTGTACACGATCGAGATGGCCTACGCCCACATGCGACAGCTGCAGGAGCTGGCCAACCGCTCGCGTGCCCACCAGCCCTCTGCCGCCCGCAAGGCCACCACGGCCCGTGCACCGCGCACCGGCAAGAAGCGCTAATCGCCTCCGGAGCCACCACCCAGCTCCCCCTTCCAGCGGCGGTACAGCCGATGCGGCACCCCTGCCGCGTCGAGCACCCGCCCCGCGACGAAGTCCACCAGATCCTGGATGTGCGTCGCCCCCGCGTAGAACGCCGGAGAGGCGGGCAGCACCACTGCGCCCGCCTCGTCCAGCGTCACCAGGTGCTTCAGCGTCTGTCCGTTCAGCGGGGTCTCCCGCACGGCGACCACCAGAGGGCGCCGTTCCTTGAGCGTCACGCTCGCCGCCCGCTGCAACAGGTCCTTCGAGAGCCCGAGCGCCACACCCGCCACACAGGCGGTCGACGCCGGCACGATGAGCATCCCCTTCACCGGGTACGACCCCGACGACGGCCCGGCGGCGAGGTCCCCGGCCGCCCAGTGCCGCACGTCGCTCACATCGACGTCGAAGCTGTCCGGCTTCCCGTCGGCTCCCCTGGCCAGCCACTGCCGCAGGTCCTCCTGCCAGTGCGCGTCCCGGAAGGCGATACCGGTCTCGTCGAGCAACGTCAGCCGCGAGGCCCTGCTGACCACCAGGTCCACGCTCTCGCCGGCGGCCAGCAGACCGCGCAGCACGGCGGCCGCGTACGGCGTGCCGGAAGCACCGGACACCCCCACGACCCAGGGCCGTCGACTGTTCACTTCTCGCTGCTCCACACCGCCGAGCCTATCCGGCGGCGCGAACGCGGAACCGGGCACGGTGCGCGGGACGTTCCCGTCACACAAGCGCGTGCACACCGCAGGGGGCGACGATGACCCGTACAGAGGTCAAGCAGTGGGGCAGATCGGAGCGGGCCTGGGCCGCGGCCAAGCTGGTCCTCGCCTTCGTCGCCCTGCTGTGGCTGCTGGAAGCGGTCGACGTGGCGACGGGACACGCCCTCGACTCCTACGGCGTGGTCGCCCGTGAGCCCGACGAACTGGTCGACATCGTGCCGTCGGCGTTCATGCACTTCGGCTTCGCGCATCTCGCCGCCAACAGCGTCCCGCTGCTGGTCTTCGGCTTCCTCGCGGCGCTGGCCGGCGTGCGCCGCTTCCTCGCCGTGGCGCTGATGATCATCCTGGTGGCGGGCATCGGCGTCTGGCTGTTCTCCCCCTCGGGGGCCAACACCGCGGGCGCCTCCGGCCTGGTCTTCGGGCTCTTCGGCTACCTCGTGGTGCGCGGCTTCGTGGAACGCAAGCTGCTGGACGTGTGCGTGGGCCTGCTGATCGGCGCGGTCTGGGGCAGCTCGATCCTGTTCGGCCTCTCCCCCGCGAACACGGGCGTGAGCTGGCAGGGCCACCTCTTCGGCCTGCTGGCGGGCATCGGGGCCGCGTTCGTCTTCCGCGGCCGCGCCCGGGCCTGAGCGGACGGGACGGTCAGACCGTCAGGCCCCGCACCACGAGATCGAGCAGGGCGCACACGAAGAGCGAGATCCCGATGAAGCCGTTCGTCGTGAAGAAAGCCCTGTTCAGACGGGACAGGTCGTGCGGCCGGACGATCGTGTGCTCGTAGAGGAACGCCGCCGCGACGATCACCAGGCCCGCCCAGAACAGCACGCCCGCGTCCGTCGCCAGCGCGAACCAGACGAGCAGGCCCGTCGTCACGACATGCGAGGCGCGGGCGCCGTACAGCGCGGCCGGGATGCCGAAGCGGGCGGGGACGGACTTCACGCCGTGGGCACGGTCGGCCTGCACGTCCTGGCAGGCGAAGATCAGGTCGAAGCCGCCGATCCACACGCCGACGGCCAGGCCCAGGATCACCGCGTCCCACGACCACTCGCCCGTGACCGCGATCCACGCGCCGACGGGGCCGATGGCCTGCGCGAGACCGAGGATGGCGTGCGGGAAGTCGGTGAACCGCTTGCCGTACGGATAGACCACCATCGGCACGACCGCGACCGGCGCGAGCGCCAGGCACAGCGGGTTGAGCAGCGCCGCCGCGCCGAGGAAGACGACCAGCGCGATCAGCGCGCCGGTCCACGCGGACCGTACGGACACCGCGCCCGTGACCAGTTCGCGCCCCGCGGTGCGCGGGTTCCGTGCGTCGATCTCCCGGTCGATGATCCGGTTGCAGGCCATTGCGAAGGTCCGCAGACCCACCATGGCGACGGTGACGAGCAGCAGGTCCGTCCAGTGGACCTGCCCGTCCAGCTGGAACATCGCGGTGAGGGCGGCGATGTAGGCGAAGGGCAGCGCGAAGACCGAGTGCTCGATCATCACCAGCCGCAGGAAGGCCTTCACCTTCCCGGTGGGCTGCGGTGCCGGGCCGGAACCCACGACCCCGTCTGCGGTCGTCATCATGCGAGGCTCCCGAGGAACGCGTCGAGGTCGGCCAGCAGCCCGGCGACGGGCAGCGGGCCCGTCTCCACGGTCAGCGGCGTCCCGGTCTCGTCGTCGGGCGGGGTGACGCGCGCCGTGAAGGCGTACGCGTCCGCACCGGCCGGACGCGCGTCCAGACTCAGCACCGCCCCGCCGTCGACGGTGAACGGCCCGGACGCCGCGGCGAGCTCCGCGCGCAGCCGCTCCGCGAAATCGGCGGGCTCCGCGTCGCGCACACCGGGCAGCTCGAAGCCGTCGCCCTCGCCGTCGTTCTCCAGCAGGACCGCCCAGGTGTCGCCGGCGCCCGCGAACTCCTCGGGCGCGACGCCCGCCTGCTCGGCGGCCAGCCGGACGCCCGGGTCGGCGGGGTCGAGCTCGGGGCGCACCAGGGCCACGTAGTCGGTGTCGGTGCCGATGAAGAGGGCGGGACCGCCCACGGCGATGGGACTCACAGGCCGTACTCCTTCCAGCGGCGGTCGACGAGCGCCGCCGTCGCGGGATCGGACTCGACCATCTCCGGCCAGCCCCCGTCCCGCGTGTACCCCTCCTCCGGCAGTTTGCGCGTCGCGTCGATGCCTGCCTTGCCGCCCCAGAACTGCTGGTAGGACGCGTGGTCCAGATGGTCGACGGGGCCTTCGACGACGGTGAGGTCGCGTGCGTAGTCGGTGTTGCCGAGCGCGCGCCAGGAGACTTCGTGCAGGTCGTGGACGTCGCAGTCCTTGTCGACCACCACGATGAGCTTGGTCAGCGACATCATGTGCGCGCCCCAGATGGCGTGCATCACCTTCTGGGCGTGCTTCGGGTACTTCTTGTCGATCGAGACGATGGCGCAGTTGTGGAAGCCACCCGACTCCGGCAGGTGGTAGTCCACGATGTCCGGCACGATGATCTTCAGCAGGGGCAGGAAGAAACGCTCGGTCGCCCGCCCCAGCGGCCCGTCCTCCGTCGGCGGCCGGCCCACCACGATCGACTGGAGCAGCGGCCGCTTGCGCATCGTGACGCAGTCGATGGTCAGGGCAGGGAAGGGTTCCTGCGGCGTGTAGAAGCCGGTGTGGTCGCCGAAGGGGCCCTCGGGCAGCATCTCCCCCGGCTCCAGCCAGCCCTCCAGCACGACCTCGGCGTTCGCCGGCACCTGGAGCGGCACCGTCTTGCAGTCGACCATCTCGATCCGCTTGCCCGCGACGAAACCGGCGAACAGGTACTCGTCGATGTCGCCGGGCAGCGGCGCGGTCGAGGCGTACGTCACGGCCGGGGGGCAGCCGAACGCGATGGCGACCGGCAGCCGCTCGCCCCGCTCGGCGGCCACGGCGTAGTGGTTGCGGCTGTCCTTGTGGATCTGCCAGTGCATCCCGATGGTGCGCCGGTCGTGGCGCTGGAGGCGGTACAGGCCGAGATTCCGTACGCCCGTCTCCGGGTGCTTGGTGTGGGTGAGGCCCAGGTTGAAGAAGGAGCCGCCGTCCTGTGGCCAGGTGAACAGCGCGGGCAGGGCGTCCAGGTCGACGTCGTCGCCGCGCAGGACGACCTCGTGCACGGGCGCGTCCTTCACCTTCTTCGGCGGCACGTGGACCATCGACCCGAGCTTGCCGAACGCCTCGCGCACCCCGATGAAGCCGTGCGGCAGCTCGGGCTTCAGCAGCCCGCCGATCTTGTCGCTGATCTCCGCGTAGGACTTCAGCCCGAGCGACTTCAGCAGCCGGCGGTCGGTGCCGAACACGTTCATCGCGAGCGGCATCGCGGAGCCGCGCACGTTCTCGAACAGCAGGGCCGGACCGCCTGCCTTGTTCACCCGGTCGACGATCTCCCCGACCTCGAGATACGGGTCGACTTCGGCCTTGATGCGCTTGAGGTCGCCCTCGCGCTCCAGCGCCCGGAGCAGGGAGCGAAGATCGTCGTAAGCCATGGGGTCAAGTATCGGTCACCCGCTACCCTGGCCCCGTCACCGGGGCAGGGGAAACGCCGCCCCGCCTAAGTCTCCAGGGGGCTGTCCCACATGCTCAGGGCGCTGATGTACATCCTGCCGCTGGCGCTGACGATCTACGCGTTCGTCGACTGCCTGAACACCCCCGAGGACGAGGCGAAGCATCTCCCCAAGCTGGCCTGGGTGTTCATCATCCTGCTCTTCTGGATCGTCGGCCCGATCGTCTGGTTCGCCGCCGGCAAGATGCGCCACGCCCCCGCCGGCGGCCGCACCCCCTCCGAATGGCACCGCAACCACCGCACGCAGTGGGTCGCCCCCGACGACAACCCGGACTTCCTGAAGTCCCTCAAGGACGAGAACGAGAAGGACGAGGCGGTCCTCAAGGACTGGGAGGCCGACCTGCGCCGCCGCGAGGAGGAGCTGAAGAAGCGCGAGCAGGGCGGCGAGGGCGACAAGTCCTGACGTGGAGATCCGTCTGCTGGTCACCTTCGAGAAGGTCGCGGCCCACCTCAGCTTCACGCAGGCCGCGGCCGAGCTGAAGTACGCCCAGTCGAGCGTCACCAGCCAGATCCGCTCGCTGGAGAGCTCCCTGGGCACCGAGCTGTTCGACCGGCTCGGCAGCCGCATCCGGCTCACGGAGGCGGGCGAACGGCTGGTGCCCTACGCCCGCAGGATCATCGAGCTGTCCGAAGAGGCGCGGGCGGCCGTCGTCGAGACCGACGAACCGGCGGGCGCCATCACCATCGGCACCATGGAGTCGCTCACCTCCTACCGGCTCCCGGAACTGCTCGAGTTGTTCCACCACCGCTATCCCCGGGTCAAACTGTCGCTGCGCCCCACCCTGGGCGACGAGACCCGCCGGGCGCTGCGCCACGGCGTGTACGACATCGGCTTCCTGATGGAACGGGAGACGGAGCACACGGGCCTCAAGAGCGAGGTCCTGGCTCCGGAGCCGCTGGTACTGGTGGCCGCGCCCGGCCATCCGCTGGCCGGGGCCCGGGAGCTGACCACCGCCGACCTGGCGGACGCCCAACTGGTGGGCACCGAACCGGGCTGCCCGTACCGGGACCTCTTCGAGGGCGAACTGCGCGAGCGGACCGGGGCGCCGCCGCCGTTCATGGAGTTCGGCACGATCGAGGCGACCAAGCGGGGTGTGGCCGCGGGTCTCGGGGTCGCGCTGCTGCCCCGGATGACGGTCCGTGCGGAGCTGACGTCCGGGGCGCTGGTGGCGCTGCCGTGGGAGCCGCCGTTCCGGCTGCACACGCAGGTGGCGTGGCGGGAGGGGAAGCGGCTGCCCCGGCATGTGCGGCTGTTCATCGACGAGACGGTGCGGCTGGTGCGGGAGCAGGAGTCGTAGCGGGTGCCTTGGTCGTGGTGGAGCGGGCCACGGTGCGCGGCTGCCGGGCGTGGTTGATCCGCAGCGAGGCCAGCAGGATCAGCGGGACGCCGAGCGCCTGGACCAGCCCGATGTGGTGCCCGTACACCGCCCAGTCGGCGACCATGGCGACGGCCGGGTAGACGAAGGCCAGCACGGCGATCTTCGCGGTGGCGAGCTTCTGGTAGGCCGAGTACATCAGCACGTACATGAGGCAGGTGTGGATCAGGCCGAGGCCCACCAGCCAGGCCCAGCCGGCACCGAGGCCGCTCACGGCCGCGAAGTCGGCGAAGGGCAGCAGCAGCGGGATGCCGACCAGCACCTGCACCAGCGCGACCAGATGCGGCTTCACACCGGTGACGCGCTTGGTGATCACCGTGGAGACCGCGTAGAACAGCGCGGCCAGCAGGGCGAATCCCAGCCCGGCGAGCGGGCCGGGGTCCGTGGGGCTCACGCCGGAGACGAGGACGAGACCCGCGAACGCGATGCCGAGCCAGCCGAAGGTCCCGGCGGTCAGCCGCTCCTTGAACAGCAGCGCGCCGAGCAGCACCACGTAGAACGGCTGGGTGTGGTAGACGACGGTCGCGAGCGAGATGGACGACTCCTCGTACGCCTCGAAGAGGAACACCCAGTTGAAGACGATGAACACGCCGCCGAGCGCGGCGAGCGCCAGCTTCTTCGGTGTGAAGGCGTGATCGGTGAAGTAGCCGCGGGCCAGGCAGTAGGCGCCGAGGGCGAGGGCGCCGAACAGGCAGCGGAAGAACACGACCTCGAACGGGGAGGCGCCCGACTCGACGACGAAGATGCCGAGGGTGCCGGAGAGCACCATGGCCAGGGTGAGTTCGACGGTGCCGCGCCTGGTGGCGTTCGCGGCGGTCTGCGCGGTCTCGGTTGTCATGTCTGTGAAGCTACGAGCGGCACACCTGGGCGGTCCACGCGCCAGTGGGGCGTCCTGCCGATGGGCCCATAGGCGCGTCCGATGGGTCCCGGAGCGGAGAGGAAGCGCATGGCACAGGACAGGTACGGGACATGGCTGGAGACGGCCGTGGCGGAGGCCCGGGCCGGCCTCGCCGAGGGCGGCATCCCCATCGGGGCGGCGCTCTACGGCGCGGACGGCACCCTCCTCGGCCGTGGCCGCAACCGCCGTGTGCAGGACGGTGATCCGTCGGCGCACGCCGAGACGGAGGCGTTCCGTGCCGCGGGGCGGCAGCGTTCCTACCGCGGCACGACGATGGTGACGACCCTGTCGCCGTGCTGGTACTGCAGCGGTCTGGTGCGGCAGTTCGGCATCTCGCGGGTGGTGATCGGCGAGGCGGAGACCTTCCACGGCGGCCACGACTGGCTGGCCGGGAACGGTGTGGAGATCGTGCTCCTCGACGACCCGTCGTGCCGGACGATGATGCGTGACTTCGTCGCCGCGAGCCCAGGTCTCTGGCAGGAGGACATCGGCGCCTGAGGGCGGCGTCACGCCGTGGTGTAGGCGTCCCGCAGTTCCTGCCGGCGCTTGGGCGTCCAGCCGGCCCAGTCGGTCGTCGGCCTGCCGCCGAGGGCGTCGTCGAGCAGTTCGAAGTGGTCGTGCCAGCAGGCCAGGCAGTCCGGCAGCACGTCGTCGTCGCAGCGCAGTCCGTTGGTGAAGCGCACCACGGTGCTGCCCTCCCGGTGCGGTTCGAGGTGGAAGCGGATACGGCCATGGACGGAGACGGTGTACTCGGCGACCCGCTCCACGTCCCAGGCGGTGACATGTCCTTCGGCGACGGTGTGCCGGCCCTCGGCGTCCGCGTCGAGACGGCGGAGCCGCACCGCGCCGCCGACTCTCGGTTCGAGTACGTCGGCGGCGCAGAGCCAGGTCGGCAGCCCTTCGGGCGTGGCGACGGCGGCCCACACCGGAATCACCGGATGCGGCAGGTGGAGTTCGTACCGCAGCAGGTGAGTGCCGTCGTCCCGGGTCTCGACGGTGCCGTGGGGGATTACGTCACTCATGCCTCCAGCGTCACCCCTCGGCGGCGCGGGCGCTACCTCACTCCACGCCCGCGTACGAGTGCAGGCTGTTCACGAACATGTTCACGCCGTAGTAGTTGAACAGCCAGCAGGCGAAGGCGATCAGCGCCAGGTACGCGGCCTTGCGGCCCTTCCAGCCGGCCGTCGCACGGGCGTGCAGATAGGCGGCGTAGGCGACCCAGGTGATGAACGACCAGACCTCCTTGGCGTCCCAGCCCCAGTAGCGGCCCCACGCGTCGCCGGCCCAGATCGCGCCGGCGATGATCGTGAACGTCCACAGCGGGAAGACGGCCGCGTTGACGCGGTAGGAGAACTTGTCGAGCGACGCGGCGGCGGGCAGCCGCTCCAGGACCGAGGAGGCGAAGCGGCCGGGCTTGCCGCCGCGGTCCAGCTTGGCCTCGTAGGAGTCGCGGAACAGGTAGAGCACGGTGCCCACGGCGCCGAGGTAGAAGACCGCACCGCAGAAGATCGCGGTGGAGACGTGGATCCACAGCCAGTACGAGTCCAGGGCCGGGACGAGCTGGTCGCTCTCCGTGTAGAGCCAGGTGACGGCGATGCCCAGGTCGAGCAGCACGGTCGTGACCAGCGGCAGCCCGGCCCAGCGGACGTTCTTCTTGGCGAGCAGCAGCGCCAGGTACACACCCACGACAACGGTCGAGAACGTCGTGGAGAACTCGTACATGTTGCCCCACGGCGCCCGCTGCACCGACAGGGCGCGGGAGGTGACGCCGGCGGCCTGGATCAGGAACGCGAGCGTGGTCAGGGACACGGCGATGCGGCCGTACAGGTCACCGCTCTCGGTGCCGCCGTGCGCGCCCGGGCCGTCGGGGACGTCACGGGCGCCGCCCGCGGTCCGGGTGACGACCTTCGGCTTCTCCAGGACGGCGGTGCCGCCGCCCTTGACCTGGATCTTCGGGGCGTCGGCCGGGGTCTTCCGGTCGGGGGAGGTCAGTGCGGCGGCCGTACGGGCCACCTTGCTGCGGCTGCCGAGCGTCCACTCGGCGATGTGCGCGAAGAAGGCCAGCGTGTAGACGGCCATCGACGAATAGATCAGATAGTTGCTGATCTCCGCCAGGTTCGCGTTGGTTGCGGCGGCGAGCGTCACTTCTCAGCCCCTTCGGCAGGAACTTCTACGGGTTCAGACGCGGTCGGCGCCTGCGCATGGAGGGTCGCGGCCAGCTCCGCCAGCTCCTCGGGGAGCTTCGCGGACTCAGCTCGGCCGAGGCCGGCCATCTCGACCACGGTCACACCGTCCGCGCCGCGCACCGCGCGCACCCAGACGCGGCGGCGCTGGATGAACAGTGAGCCGATCAGACCGGTGATGGCCGCGATAGCGCCGGCCAGGGCCCAGCCGTTGCCGGGCTGCTGAGAGATCTGGAAACTCGCCCACTCCTTCACCTCGTTCTCGAAGGTGATGGAGCCGGCGCCGTCGGGGAGCTTCATGGTCTCGCTGGGCCGCAGGCGCTGCTTGAGGATCTCCCCGTCCGCGTCCTTGAACTGCTCCATCTTGCGAGTGTCGAGCTGGTACACGTTCTGCGGCAGGCCGGCGTCGACGCCGAGGCTGCCGTGGTAGCCGGTCAGCGCGAGCACCGGGTACTCGAGCCCGGGGAACTGGGAGAACATGTCGCCGTGTCCGGCGCCCGCGAACGTCGGCACGAAGAAGGCCTGGAAGCCGAGCTGGTCCTTCTTGCCGTCCTTGTCGCGGTAACCGTCCATCACCTTGATGGCGCCGGTGGAGGTGACGTTGGAGTCGATCGGCAGCAGCGGCACGGCGCCGCTGGAAACGACCTTGCCCTTGCCGTCCCTGACGGTGACGACGGGTGCGTAGCCGTGCGACAGCAGATAGACCTTGGTGCCGTCGACCTCGAGCGGCTTGTTGACCTCGATGACCGACTTCCGCGCGGGACCGTCGCCCTTGGACCAGGTGACGGCTGCCTCGTAGGTGCGCGGGGTGCCCCGCTGCGGGCCGTCCTTCGCGTACGTCCCGGTGAAGCTGTCCAGGCTGAAGCTGAACGGCACGAGTTCATCGGTGTCGAACAGCGACCCGGACTTGAAGTCGTCGTACTGGATGAGCGTGTTGGAGAAGCCGTCGCCCTCGACGATCAGCTTCCCGCCCTCGGACTTGAACAGCGTCCCCGTGGCGAACGCCACCAGCATCACGATCAGCGACACATGGAAGACGAGGTTGCCCGCCTCGCGCAGGTAGCCCTTCTCCGCGGCGACGGCGTCGCCTGCCGCGTCGGCACGGAAGCGGCGCTTCTTGAGGATCGCGAGGGCCGCCTCGCGCACCTGCTCCGGATCGGTCCCGGTGCGCCAGGTGGTGTACGCGGGCAGGCGGGTGAGGCGCTTCGGCGCGGCCGGCGGCCGGCTGCGGAGCTGGCCGACGAACTGCCAGCTGCGCGGCACGATGCAGCCGATGAGGGAGACGAACAGCAGGATGTAGATCGCGGAGAACCACACCGAGCTGTAGACGTCGAAGAACTGGAGCTTCTCGTAGACCGGCGTCAGGAGGTCGTGCTGCTTCTTGAACGCCTGCACCTTGAGCTCGTCCACGCTGTTCTGCGGGACGAGGGAGCCCGGGATGGCGCCGAGCGACAGCATGAACAGCAGGATCAGCGCGACCCGCATGGAGGTCAGCTGGCGCCAGAACCAGCGGACCCAGCCGACGACGGAGAGCGTGGGCCCGCCGATCGCCTGGTCGGCCGGATTCTCCGTGGGGGCGGTGGACAGCTGCGCTCCGGCGTCGCCGAGGTCGCGCTCTTCGGTCTTGCTCATGAACTCAGATCCCCACCGTGAAGCCGTTCGACCATCCCTGCATCTCCTGCACCAGGGTGTCCCATGCACCTGTGAGCAGCAGCAGACCGGTCGCGATCATCATGATTCCGCCGATCCGCATCACCCATGTGTAGTGCCGCTTGATCCAGCCGAAGGCACCGAGCGCCTTGCGGAAGGCGACCGCGGCGACGATGAACGGCAGACCGAGACCGAGGCAGTACGCGACAGACAGTACGGCCCCGCGGCCCGCGCTTCCCTCGTTGAGCGCGAGGGCCTGCACCGACGCGAGGGTCGGGCCGATGCACGGGGCCCAGCCCACTCCGAACAGCGCTCCGAGCAGCGGCGCGCCGACCAGGCCGGTCGCGGGCTTCTTGTGGAAGCGGAACTCGCGCTGGGTGAGCCAGGGCATCAGCCCCATGAAGAACACGCCCAGCAGGACCATCAGCACGCCGAGGACCTTGGACAGCACGTCCCGGTGTCCGAGCAGGGTGTTGCCGAAGTAGCCGAAGAAGGCGCCGCCGGAGACGAAGACGACGGTGAAGCCGAGGACGAACAGCGACGCGCCGACGACCATCCGGCCGCGCCGGGCGTCGGCCAGGTCGGTGCCGGTGACGCCGGTCACATAGGAGAGGTAGCCGGGCACCAGAGGCAGGACGCACGGCGAGAAGAAGGAGACGAGTCCGCCGAGCACGGCGATGGGCAGCGCGAGGAGCAGTGCGCCGCCGAACACCGTCTCGTTCATGCCGGACGCTGCGGCCAGAACTTCCACAGGATCACTTCTCCGCGATCAACGGGTCGATCATCTTGCGGAGTTCCTCGTCGTCGAGCGCCTTGAGCGAACGCGCCGCGATCTTCCCTTCCCGGTCGAGGACGATCGTGGAGGGAATGGCCTGCGGGTTGAGGCTGCCCTTGGGGAAACCGTTGACGATCAGTTTCCCGATGGGGTCGTAGAGGCTCGGATATCCGACGCCGTAATCCTTCTCGAAGGCGAGGGCGGGGCCCTTCTGCGGGTCGCGGGTGTTGATCCCGACGAACTCGACGCCGTCCGCCTCGGTCTCCTTGGCGACCTTCGCGAAGTAGGGCGCCTCGGAACGGCAGGGGGCGCACCACGATCCCCAGACGTTCATCACGACGATCTTGCCCTTGAGGTCGGCGATGTCGAGGCGCCCGCCGTCGAGGGTCTCGCCCGCGAGCTTCTTGGGGGCCTGACGCTCGCCCCTGGCGACCGTGTCGATGCCGCCGGTCCCGGTGACGAAGTTCGTGTCACCGCCGCCTCCGGACTTCCCACCGTCGCCGCAGGCCGACAGGGTGAGCGCACCTGCGGCGACCAGGGCGGTCAGCAGGGCGGCGCGGGGGGCACGGCTAAGGCTCATGTGAAAAGTTTCGCATGAGCCCGGCGGGGATCTTCCGCACCCCCCTGCGTGCCCGTTAAGGGCCGTTGTCAAGCGGCCTTAAAGAATGCGTTCCAGCCGCCCGCCGGCGACTGACCGGTCCCGAGCGTACGAAGCTTGGCGAGCACCTGCGGATCCTGCACATCGAGCCAGTCGCAGAACTGCCGGAAGGACACCAGCCGTACGTCCTTCTTGCCCGCCATGCCTTTGAGCGCTTCCTCCACGGCGTCCATGTAGATGCCGCCGTTCCACTGTTCGAAGTGGTTGCCTATGAAGAAGGGTGCGCGATTGGTCTCGTAGGCCCGCTGGAATCCGGCGAGATAGGCGTCCCGCGCCTGCTTCTTCCAGCCCGGATAGCGGGAGGGCATGCCGTTGGTCGAGTTCTTCGACTGATTGGCCAGCATGTTGTAGTCCATGGACAGGACTTCGAAGGTGTGGCCGGGGAACGGGACGGACTGGAGCGGCAGGTCCCAGAGGCCGAGCTTCTTCCCTGGCCACATCTGGTGGCCGCCGGGCGAGCTGGCGTCGTAGCGCCAGCCGAGCCGCTTGGCCGTCGGCAGCAGATTGTCCTGGCCGAGCAGGCAGGGGGTGCGGCCGCCGACGAGTTCCTTGCGGTAGTCGAAGGGCAGCGGGTCGATGTCGTGCCAGCCGCTGTTGGTCCGCCATTCGGTGACGAACTTCACAGCCTGGTCGATCTCGCTCTGCCAGTCCGCGGAGGTCCAGTTGCCGACGGATCCGGAGCCGCCGCAGAAATGCCCGTTGAAGTGGGTGCCTATCTCATGGCCGTCGAGCCACGCCTGGCGTATGCACTTCAGGGTGTCCTTGATGTGGTCGTCCGTGAGATAACCGATGTCGGACGCGCCGATGGTGTTGTTGGGCGGCCGGTAGAGCGACTTCTTCGATTCGGGCAGCAGATAGATGCCGGAGAGGAAGAAGGTCATTCCCGCGCCGTGGTCCCTGGCGAGTTCCAGGAAACGGGGGAAGAGGCCGTTGCCGACTTCGCCCGCGCCGTCCCAGGAGAAGATCACGAATTGCGGCGGTGTCTGGCCCGGTTCGAGCGGGACGGGTTTCTGCGGCTGGTGCGGCTGCTTTCCCGTGTCGGCGGTGGAGCCGTCGCCGATCAGCCGCACGGGGTTCTTCGACGGGGAGGGGCTGCTGCTGCCCTTGCCCTGGCCGACCCCCTCGGCCGGGTCGGTACGTCCGCCGCCGAAGCCGTTGGAGCCGCAGCCCGCCACTCCGATGGCCGCTGCGGCCCCAAGTCCCGCTCCCAGCAATCCCCTTCGGCTGATCTCCCGCATATCGTCCCCATCCGCGCTCTCCTGGTCACGAGAGCAGTTGCTCGAACCGGCGAACAAACCGGCACAAGCTGAGATGCGCTGTGGAACTCGCGGGTTCCGGGTAACTCTGCTTATTTTTCTTCAATACGGGTGATCGAATGCGGGAGCGGCTATGCGCCGAATGCCTTGCTCTTCCCCTTCACCGGCTTGGCGCCGGCGAGGAGATGCGGCGGCACAAGATCGCGGGCCGGTTCCGTGTATCCCACGGAGACGATCCGGTCGCCCTCGTACGTGAAGGTGGTCAGCGAGGCGAGTGTGCACTGCCGGCGCCGCGGGTCGTGCCACAGCCGGCGGCGCTCCACGAAGCTGCGCAGCGTCCAGATGGGCAGCTGGTGGCTGACGCACACGGCCTCGTGACCGCGCGCCGCGTCCCGTGCCGCGTCCAGCGCCGCCATCATCCGCACGACCTGGTCCATGTACGGCTCGCCCCACGACGGGCGGAACGGGTTGGTCAGGTGCCGCCAGTTGCCCGGCTTGCGCAGCGCGCCGTCGCCGACGCCGAACGTCTTGCCCTCGAAGACGTTGCCCGCCTCGATCAGCCGCTCGTCCGTCTCGAGAGCGAGGCCGTGCCCCTTGGCGATGGGCATGGCCGTCTCCTGCGCGCGCTCCAGCGGCGAGGCGACGACATGGGTGATGTCCCGGCCGGAGAGGTGTTCGGCGACCCGGTCGGCCATCTGCCGCCCGAGCTCGGAGAGGTGGTACCCGCTGCGGCGGCCGTAGAGGACACCGTCGGGGTTGTGCACCTCACCGTGGCGCATCAGGTGCACGACGGTGATCTCGCCGGCCTCGCGCCGGACGTCCCCGTCCGTCGCCGCGGCGCGCTCCAGCGCCGCCTCGACGGCGCTGTCCCCGGCCGTCAGGGCGCCGGAGTCGGCGCCCCCCGTGGGGCGGTGGCTGCCGGCGCTCATGCCGTGGCCTCCGCGGCGGCGCGGGCGGCGGCGGGCAGGGCCGCGGCGATCCGCTCGATCGCCCGCTCGTCGTGCGCGGTCGACACGAACCAGGACTCGAAGGCGGACGGCGGCAGGTAGACGCCCTGGGAGAGCATCGAGTGGAAGAAGGCGTTGAAGCGGAACGCCTCCTGCTTCTTGGCGTCCTCGTAGTCCCTGACCTCGGTCGGGGTGAAGAAGACGGAGAACATGTTGGACGCCGTCTGCAGCCGGTGGGCGACGCCCTCCTTGGTCAGCGCCTCGGTCACCAGGGCCCGGATCTCCTTCGAGACCGCGTTCACCTTGTCGTAGGCGGCGTCGTCGAGGAGCCGCAGCTGCGCGAGACCGGCGGCGGTGGCGACCGGGTTACCGGACAGGGTGCCCGCCTGGTAGACCGGGCCCGCCGGGGCGAGGTGCGCCATGACGTCCTTGCGGCCGCCGAACGCCGCGGCGGGGAAGCCGCCGCCCATGACCTTGCCGAAGGTCATCAGGTCGGGCGCGACACCGTCGACGCCGTACCAGCCGGCCTTCGAGGTACGGAAACCGGTCATCACCTCGTCGGAGATGTAGAGCGCGCCGTTCTGCGCGCACGCCGCCTTGAGGCCCTCGTTGAAACCGGGCCGCGGCGGGACGACGCCCATGTTGCCGGGCGACGCCTCGGTGATCACACAGGCGATCTGGCCGGCGTTGGCGTGGAACGCGGCGTGCACGGCCTCGAGGTCGTTGTACGGCAGCACGATGGTGTCTCCGGCCTGCGCGCCGGTGACCCCGGGCGTGTCGGGCAGGCCGAACGTCGCCACTCCCGAACCGGCGGCGGCCAGCAGGGCGTCCACGTGCCCGTGGTAGCAGCCGGCGAACTTGATGATCTTGGGTCGGCCGGTGAAGCCACGGGCCAGCCGGATCGCCGACATGGTCGCTTCCGTACCGCTGGAAACCAGCCGAACCTGCTCGACGGGCTCGACACGGGCCACGATCTCCTCGGCGAGGGCGACCTCTCCCTCGCCCGGCGTGCCGAACGACGTGCCGCGCGCGACCGCGGCCTGCACCGCCTCGATCACGGCCGGGTGGGAGTGCCCGAGGATCATCGGCCCCCACGAGCACACGAGGTCGACATACTCGCGCCCGTCGGCATCGGTGAGGTACGGACCGGTACCGGACACCATGAACCGGGGCGTACCGCCCACAGCACGGAAGGCACGGACGGGAGAGTTCACGCCGCCGGGCGTCACGAGGGACGCGCGGTCGAAAAGCGTCTGCGAAACTGGGGCGTCATAGGGAAAGCTCACGGAATCCATGGTCTCAGAGGCTCGGACGTATCTGCGGACAGGTGTTTCACCGCACGTTCGTGGGGGAGGTCACTGTCACGATGATCGGGTTGCGCGGCGGGGGCTGCGAGTGGTCGGGTGGAGATATGCATCGCGGTGGCGGACTGGGCGAGGGGACCGACGACCTGGGTCCTGAGCCTGCCCGGCGCGGAAAGCACCGGCGAGGCGAAGGGGACGAGCCCGCGGGAGGCAGGAGCGGCCGAGTGGGGGTGACCTACAAATACTTCGGCGCGCCCGACGGAGCCACCGCGGCCCGGGTGCCGATTTCGATGCGCCCCGAGGAGCTCGGCGGCGACGAGCTCGGCATGGGCGGAATGTTCACGAAGATCAAGCCGGAGACCATAGCGGCCATGGTTCTCACCGGTATCCAGGGCATGCCGCTGAACAAGGTGCCGCCGCTGGAGCTCGTCGTACTGCACCCCGACTACGCGGTGGTGAAGCTGCCGATGACCGTGGTCGACCCGCTGCGTGGCATCGGCGAGGAGTCGGTGGGTGCGGCGGCGTTCATATGGTCGACGGTCCCCGACCGGGGCGGGCCCAGGGACGCGTTCAACGTGTACCAACTGCTCCATGAATGGCAGGACTTCTCCCACCGGCTGCACGAGGCGGGGCATCAGCCGTATTGCCTCGTCTGGCCCTGAACGGGCGTTTTGCCGGGCGACGGCCGGATGTCCGACCTCGCCCCGACCCCGCCCCCCGACCACAGTTCCTGACCTGGCCCTGACCGTGCCCGGCCGCCTGCTCACGGCCTGACGTGCCCTGGCGTGCCCCGCGCTCGGCCTGTCCGGTCGGCGTCAGACGCGGCTGAGTTCCGCCGCGCCGAAGGACACGTCGAAACGGTCGCACCAGATGGTCACGCTGTTGTAGCGGGCCGGGTCGGTGCCGGCGGGCAGGGCGTAGTTCTGGTCGCCCTTGTTCCCCTTGAGCTTGCCGAGGCTCACATGGGCCCCGTCGTCGAAGACGTGCCAGCCGGCCCTGCCTTCCTTGACCGGTGCGTCCGTCAACCAGACGTGCAGGTCGGGGCCGTTGCTCGTGTCCAGGTTCTCCAGCCGGACGGTGTAGGAGCCGTCGGGCAGCCGGAGCAGCCGTACGGTGCCGGACGTCTCGTGCTCGTGGCTGATCAACTCACCGGCCGCCACCTTCGCCGGACCGGGCGGGGTCGACGGCGACGTGGGCGCCGACGCCGAGGGCCCGCTCGGCGCGGCGGACGGCGGCTCGGCGGCCCCGCCCGACGGCGAGGCACCGGCCGACGTCCCCGGCAACGCCTCCTGCACCGTCTCGTCCTGCCAGATCTTCCACGGCTGGAACCAGTACAGCCCCACGACGGCCGCCAACACGACCCCGACCACGACGGCGATACCGGCCGGCCTTGCGAGTACCGGGCGCATGCGTCCCATTGCCATCCCCACCTCCTAGAACAGCTGTTACAGGTCCCATTCAACGAGATCCCGCACTGCCATGGAGCCGGGAAGTCATGACGGTTCCCTTACGCCACGGCACGCACCGGCGCGACGGCCGGCCGCGCTGCCCCTCTGTCGTCCGTCCGCTCCGCCGTTCCCGCGTCTTCCGCGGCCGGAGCGCGCCACGTCGCGAGGCGTGCCCGGGCGGGCCCTCCCGCGGCTGGCATCATCGGCATCCAGCCGACCACTGGAGTTCGCCGCCATGCCACTGCCGCGCATCGGAGTCGTCATCGTGACCATGGGCACGCGACCGCGTGAACTGGACGCACTGATCGCATCGGTGGTCGGACAGGACGTTCCCCCGACGCGGATCGTCCTGGTCGGCAACGCGACTCCGCTCACCGATGTGTCGGCCGAGGTGACCAAGATCCCCCTGGAGGAGAACCTGGGCTGCCCCGGCGGGCGGAACGTCGGGCTGCGGGCCCTGCTCGACGCGGGTGACGTCGACGTCATCGTCGAACTCGACGACGACGGCCTCCTCATCGCCGACGACGTGTTCCGCAAGGTTCAGCAGCTGTATGCGGCGGATCCGGCGCTCGGGATCGTGTCCTTCCGGGTCGCCGACGAGCTCGGCGAGACGCAGCGACGGCACGTGCCACGTCTGCGGGCCGGTGACCCCATGCGGCGCGGTCCGGTGACCGCCTTCCTCGGAGGTGGCCATGCCCTGTCGGCACCGATGCTCACCGAGATCGGCACCTGGCCGGGGCACTTCTTCTTCTGCCACGAGGAGACCGACCTCGCCTGGCGCGCCCTGGACGCCGGCTGGAAGATCCTCTACGAACCCGACCTCGTCCTCCAGCACCCCAGAACCTCCCCGGCCAGACACGCGGTGTACCACCGCTTCACCGCCCGCAACCGGGTCTGGCTCGCCAGGCGCCGGCTCCCCCTCCCCCTGGTGCCGGTCTACCTGGGCGTGTGGATCCTGCTCCACTTGGTGCGCACCCGTTCCGTTTCCGGGCTGGGTGCCTGGGGCGCCGGGCTGCTGGAGGGCGTGCGCACACCGTGCGGCGACCGTCGGCCGATGAAGTGGCGCACGGTGTGGCGCATGACCCGACTCGGCCGGCCTCCGGTCATCTAGCCCGGCCCCGGCCGAACGTGCCTCCGACGTCCCGCCGCCGGCCGAGCGCGCCCGGGGGGCCCGCGGAGGGACCGCTACGGCTGTCGCTTCCGGTCGTCCGGCCGCCGGCCGAGCGCGTCCGGACGAGATCCCGCGGAAGGAGCCGCTACGGCCGCCGCCATTCCGGGTCGCGGCCGGTCAGGGCCAGCAGACGGTCGAGGTCCGACGCCCCGGCGCCCCCGTCGGGCAGGGGGAACTCCTCGCCGAAGGCGCCCATCTTGCGGCCGGTGGGGGCGAGCTCGGCACAGGACCGGAGCGCTTCGGCGACGACGACCGGGTCGGGCTCGTACTCCTGCCCCGTGGCGCGGGCGAGATCCCAGGCGTGCACGGTGAGGTCGTCGAGGGCCATCCGGCCGACGGTGCCGGCCGGCAGCCCCATCGCGCCCGACGTGCCCTCCTCGGCGCCGGGTTCCGCCCATGCCTTCACGAGTGCGGCGGTCTCCCTCTCGAAGGCGGCACGCCAGTCGCCGTGTCCGACGTAGTCCGGTGCGACGGAGAAGTCCGTTTCCTTCTTGGCCGCCAGGGCCTGGAAGTTGACCATGACCTGGAACAGGTGGTTCGCGAGACCGCGCACGTCGTACTCGGCGCACGGGGTGGGGTGGTCGAGCTGTTCGTCGGTGATGCCGCACACCACCGGAACGGAGCGCTCCGCGGCCGCTGCGAGCAGTTCACTGAGGGGTTTCGTCATGGGGTCACGGTAGGCAGCGTCACCATGGCCGCGTATTGAAAAAACGCGACACCCCGCTCGGAGGAACGCGCCACCTGGCGGTCCTAGGATCGGAGAATGACCGGTCCGCGACGCGACACGAGAGGCATCGTGGAGGCCCGTGAACTCTTCGCGCGGGTCCGCTTCCGGCGGCGCGAGCCCGCGCCCGTCCTTCGCCCGTATCTCGAGCACTACTGGCTGATCGACTGGGATCTGACCGAACCGTACGCCTCCCATGTCGTTCCCCATCCCTCGGTCAACGTGGTCTTCCAGCGGTACGACGACGAGCCCGCCCACGCCGAGGTCGCCGGCATCGGGCTGGAGCTGTTCACACACAAGCTGGCCGGGCGGGGCCGGGTCTGCGGGGTGCAGTTCCGGCCCGGCGGCTTCCGGCCGTTCGCGCCGGACCGGCCGGTGTCGGACTGGACGGGGAAACGGCTGCCGTTCGGTGACGTACTGCTGCCGGGCCGGGACGAGGAGACGCCGCGCACCGCCGCGCACGCCGTCGTGGACCCGGACGACGAGGACGCCAGGGTGGCCGCGCTGGACACGTTCCTGCTCGGGCTCGACCCGCGGCCGGACCCCCGGGCGGAACACGCCGTGGAGCTCGTCGAACTGGTCCGTACCGACCGTTCCGTGCGGCGCGTGTCCCAACTCGCCGGGGCGGCGGGCCTGTCGGCCCGGTCCCTGCAGCGTCTCTTCGCCGGCTGGGTGGGTGTGGGGCCCAAGTGGGTCATCCTGCGCTACCGCATCCACGAGGCACTGGAGCGCGCCGAGCAGGCCGACGAACGGACCGGTGGACCGGTCGGCGAGACACCGGGCCGACCGGCCGGCGGTGTCGACTGGGCCGCGCTCGCCGACGACCTGGGATACAGCGACCAGGCGCATCTCGTAAGGGACTTCACGGCGACCGTCGGTGTCCCCCCGTCGGCGTACACCAGGGCAGCGCGGTAGCCGCACGGCCGGGCCGCTGTCGTACCCGGGCCCTACAGTGCGGACATGGACGGCAAAGCGATCCCGGTACGAATCGAGCCCTGGTCCGAGGACGACCTCGACCTGCTCCGCGCGGCGAACGCCCCCGAGCTGATGGACCATCTCGGCGGCCCGGAGACGGAGGAGCAGCTCCTCAACCGCCACCGGCGGTACGTCGACCTGAGCGCCGACCGCACCGGGCGCGGCCGGATGTTCCGCATAGTCCTGGAGACCGGCGGGCGCCGCGGCGGCGAGGCCGCGGGCACGGTCGGCTTCTGGGAGCAGACCTGGGAGGACGAGCAGGTCTACGAGACGGGCTGGAGTGTGCTGCCCGCGTTCCAGGGCCTCGGGATCGCGACGGCGGGGACGCTGGCGGTCGTCGAGGCGGCGCGGGCCGAGCGGAAGCACCGGTTCCTGCACGCCTTCCCGTCCGTCTCCAACGGCCCGTCGAACGCGGTGTGCAGGAAGGCGGGCTTCTCGCTCGTCGGCGAGTGCGACTTCGAGTACCCGCCGGGCAATCTGCTGCGCAGCAACGACTGGTGCCTCGACCTGGGCCCGACGGGCGGGTGAGCCGGCCGCGGCCGGTGCGGGCCGGCCGGTGAGGGTCGGCGGGTGAGGCGCCGGGCCGGTGAGGGCCGGCCGGTGGGGGGCGGGCCGGGGAAAGCGCTGGCCGCTCCACCGCGGCCTTTGACATGCTGGGCGCTGTGAACGGACCGGAGATCACCATCGACGTCGCCCCCGAGCTGCGTCTTTTCGTGCCGTCGGACTACCGCCGGGGCCGTACGGCCCTGACCACCGACGGCTCCTCGACGCTCGGCCATGTCGTGGAGTCCCTGGGCGTGCCGCTCACCGAGGCGGGCCGGCTGATCGTCGACGGCCGCCAGGTCCCCACCTCACACATCCCGGGCGTGGGAGAGCACGTCGAGGTGCACGGCGTGGACCGTCCGCAGCAGGTGCCCGGCGCCCCGCTCCGCTTCCTCCTCGACGTCCACCTCGGCACGCTGGCCCGGCGGCTCCGTCTGCTCGGCGTCGACGCGGCGTACGAGAACGAGGACATCGGCGACCCGGCCCTCGCCACGCTCTCCGCCAAGGAGCGGCGGGTGCTGCTCTCGCGCGACCGCGGGCTGCTGCGCCGCCGCGAGATCTGGGCTGGCGCGTACGTGTACAGCGACCGGCCCGACGACCAACTACGGGACGTGCTCCAGCGTTTCGCCCCCACGCTCGCGCCGTGGACGCGCTGCACGGCCTGCAACGGCCCCCTGAAGGAGGCCGACAAGGACTCCGTCCAGGAACAGCTTCAGCACGGCACGCAGCGCTCGTACGACGTGTTCGCCCAGTGCACGGCCTGCGGCCGGGTGTACTGGCGCGGCGCGCACCACGCCCGCCTCGAGGCGATCGTCACCGACGCTCTGCGCACCTCGGGCGCGTAGGCCGGGCAGCTTCGGAGCAGGGCCGGCAGGCCTCGAGTGCAGGACCGGCAGGCCTCAGGGCCGCCCCTGCGTCGCCTACGCCGCCGGCCGTGTTCCCGGCCCGCGTACGACACGGCCTCCGCGCCCGCTCCCGACCGTCAAGACGGCCTCGGTTCCACTCCCGACCGCTCCGACGGCCTCGCTTCCGCTGCCGACCGCTCCGACGGCCTCACTTCCGTGCACGGCTCCGTGAGATAGCGCTGCACGGTCGGGGCCAGCCAGCTGACGACCTCGTCGCGCGTCATCTCCACGGCGGGCGGGAATCGCAGCACGTACCGGGCCATAGCCATGCCGAGTATCTGGGAAGCGATGAGCGCCGCGCGCCGGGGGGCCTCCGCGGGATCGGGGCACAGAGCGACGGCGACAGGGCCCAGCTGTTCGCGGAAGATCGCTCGGGTCCGCTCCGCGGCCGCCTCGTTCGTCACGGCCGCGCGCAGCAGCGCCGTCAGGACCTCGTCCTGCTCCCAGCGGTCGAGAAAGTGCGTGACGAGAACCGCTCCCGCATGCCGGGCGGGGAGCGCGCCCATTTCGGGCAGGCGCAGGTCGAACTCGGAGGCGACCGCGAAGAGCCCCTCCTTGTTGCCGTAGTAGCGCATCACCATCGACGGGTCGATCCCCGCGTCACGGGCGATCGCGCGGATCGTCGCCCGCTCGTACCCGTCGGCGGCGAAGCGCTCGCGGGCGGCTTCGAGGATCGCGGCCCTGGTCACGTCCGACCGGCGGGGTGCGCCGGGTGCTTCCGTCGTCATGCCAACAACTGTAGGCCAACAGGTGTTGACAAGCCAGAGCCGGGCTCTCTAAAGTTGCCAACAAGCGTTGACCAACATGTGTTGGCCCACAAGCGTTGACCCGCAAGCGTTGACCATCGGCGCAGCCCTTCGGCGCCCGGATCAGGAGGCAGCCATGACCGGCAGGCCCAGCACCGGAAGCACGAACGTTCACCGCACCTCGCCAAAGACCACTCCGGCCACCGACCCCGCTCCCGTCGACCCGGGCTCCGGGTTCGACACCGATGTGCTGGTCGTAGGGGCGGGCCCCACCGGGATGCTGCTCGCCGGCGACCTGGCCGCCGCGGGCGTCAGCGTCACCCTCATCGAACGCCGCCCCCACGAGCGAAGCAACATCACCCGCGCCTTCGGCGTGCACGCACGCACCCTGGAGCTGCTCGACGCCCGCGGCCTCGCCGACGAACTGGTGCGCCACGGCACCCCGATCACCGGCCTCAGGTTGTTCCGGCGCCTCTCCCTCGACCTGTCCCGGCTGCCCTCCCGCTTCCCGTTCCTCCTCATCACCCCGCAGTACGAGGTGGAGAAGCTGCTGGAGCGCCGCGCCCTGGCCGCCGGCGTCGACTTCCGGTACGGGACGGAGCTCACGGGCCTGGAGCTTTCCGGCTCTTCCGTCACCGCGCTGGCGACGGACGCGACCGGCAAGCGGACCCTTCGCGCGCGTTACGTGGTCGGCGCCGACGGCGTGCGCAGCGCCGTGCGCGAAGCCATCGGCCTGCCCTTCCCCGGCGTTTCGGTGATCAGGTCCATCGTGCTCGCCGACGTCAAGCTCGCGGAAGAGCCCGCCGGTCTCCTCACGGTCAACGGCGTGGGGGACGCCTTCGCCTTCATCGCCCCCTTCGGCGACGGCTGGTACCGCGTCATGGGCTGGAACCGCGACCGTCAGGTGGCCGACGACGAACCCGTCGACCTCGACGAGGTCCGCGACATCGCCCGCCGCGCCCTCGGAACCGACTTCGGGATGCACGACGCCCGCTGGATCTCACGCTTCCACAGCGACGAACGCCAGGCGCCGTCCTATCGCAAGGGCCGCGTCTTCCTCGCCGGCGACGCCGCGCACGTCCACTCCCCCGCCGGCGGTCAGGGCATGAACACCGGCCTCCAGGACGCGGCGAACCTCTCCTGGAAGCTCGCCTCCGTCGTCCTGGGCCGCGCCCCCGACCCCGAAGTCCTGCTCGACAGCTACGAGTCGGAGCGCCATCCGGTCGGCTCGGCGGTGCTGCGCAGCAGCGGTGCCATCGTGCGCCTCGCCATGGCCCGCACCCCGCTCCACCGCGCGGCACGCTCACTGGCCGCCGCGTTCCTGAGCGCCGTCCGCCCCGCCTCCGCAAAGGCCATGGGCATGGTCTCGGGCATCGGCATCTCCTACGGCGCGCCTCGCGGCTCCCACCGCCTGACCGGACGGCGCGCACCCGACCTACGGCTCGCGGAGGGCCGGCTCTACGAACTGCTCCGCGAGGGCGACTTCGTCCTGGTGGGCCCTCCCGGCAGCGAGCCCGACGTCCCGCCCGTCCCCGGCCGCGTCATACGGGCGCACTGGGCGACGGACCGGCGCACCGCGCTCCTCGTCCGCCCCGACGGCTACATCGCCTGGGCGTCGGGAGCCGGCACACCGCGATGACCCGGCAGGCCGGGGCCCGGCCCTCAGAAGACGTACGGGTCCCCGGTGGCCGGGACCAGCACCCGGTGCTCGTCATTCACCGGGTTCCGGTCGCTCGCCCCGCCGTTCCACGCGGTGGCGACGTGCAGCACGACCTCGTGCGGGCTGCCGGCCGTGCCCAGTTCCAGTCCGAGCGTCCGGGCCGGCCCGTCCGCCGGCAATGCACCCGTCGCGCACAGCAACTCCCGCTCGGCGGCCCGCAGGCACCCGCGCGGCAGCTTCGGCGTACCGGCCGGCGGCACGGACAGGGTGAGCCGCACGGTCACCCCGGCGAGGCCGGAGGGACCGTGGTTCAGCGTCGTCACAGAGATCGCGAGCCGCCCGTCGGTCAGCGACACGCGGCCGTGGTGCGCCACGTCGGCCTCCGGCGCGATGCCCGCGACACTCCGGCCGTCCACACCCTGGCCGCCCACGCCGCCGTCCGGACCCCCGCCGCCGACGCCCGCGACGTTCCCGCCGTCCACACCGCCGCCATCCGCGCCCCCGCCGTCCACGCCCGCACTCGCCGCCCCCGCGCCGATCAGCAGCAGTACGGCCGCGGCCCCCGCCGACAGGGCCCTTCGCATCGCATACATGAGCCAGAAGATACCTATTGCCCGAAAATACGGCTGATTGCCCGGGAACTCCGGCGCGTCCTGCCGATTTATTCTGGCGGCGTCGCGATCACCATCGATCACACGCGCGAGGAGCTACGACATGAGCACCGCTGGGACACCCGTCGCCGTCGTCACCGGAGCCAGTAGCGGCATCGGTGCGGCCACCGGGCGCCAACTGGCCGCCGCCGGCTATCACGTGGTCCTCACCGCCCGCCGCAAGGACCGCATCGAGGCGCTGGCCGCCGAGCTCACCGCCGCCGGCCACCGGGCCACCGCCCACCCCATCGACGTCACGGACCGCCCCGCCGTCGACTCCTTCGCCGCCGGCCTCGAGCGTTGCGACGTCCTGGTGAACAACGCGGGCGGCGCCCTGGGCGCCGACCCGGTCGCCACCGGCGATCCGGCCGACTGGCGCCGTATGTTCGAGGTCAACGTCATCGGCACGCTCAACCTCACCCAGGCGCTGCTCCCGGCGCTCACCGCGAGCGGTGACGGCACGGTCGTTATCCTCTCGTCCACCGCGGGCCTCAGCACGTACGAGGGCGGCGGCGGCTATGTCGCGGCCAAGCACGGCGAGCACGTCCTCGCCGAGACCCTCCGGCTGGAGATCGTCGGCACCCCGGTCCGGGTGATCGAGGTCGCCCCGGGCATGGTCAGGACGGAGGAGTTCGCGACCACCCGCTTCCGCGGCGACACCGACAAGGCCGCCAAGGTCTACGCGGGTGTGGCTCAGCCGCTCACCGCCGACGACGTGGCGGACACCATCACCTGGGCCGTCACCCGCCCGCCGCACGTCAACATCGATCTCCTGGTCGTCAGGCCCCGCGCCCAGGCGTCCAACTCCAAGGTGCACAGGGAGCTGTGATGACCGACGGCCCGACCATCACCCGGCTGACCCCGGACGCGCTGCCCGCCGTCGCCCCCGATCTCGCCGCGCTGCTCCTCGACGCGGTGGACGACGGCGCCTCCGTGGGCTTCACCTCGTCCCTCACCTCCGCACAGGCCGAGGCATGGTGGCGCTCCCTCGCCGCCGACCTCGCCGACGAACGCGTGGTCCTCTGGGCCGCTCACGACGGCGGCCGGCTCATAGGCACCGTCCAGCTCAGACTCGAGACGTCCGCCAACGGCCGGCACCGCGCGGAGATAGCCAAGCTCCTGGTCCACCGTGCGGCCCGCGGGCGCGGCAGCGCCCGCCGTCTCCTCGCCACGGCCGAGGCCTTCGCCGCCGCGTCCGGCCGCACCCTGCTGATGCTGGACACCCAGACCGGCAGCGCGGCGGAGCGCCTCTACCGCACCTCGGGCTGGTCGGCCCTCGGCACGCTTCCCGACTACGCCGCCGACCCGTCCGGCACGCTGCGCCCGACGACGTTCTTCCACAAGTCCCTGCCGGTGGCGAGTGGCTGAGACATACGGCGGGCCCCGGAC
>NZ_JBSGZJ010000020.1:0-37035 GCF_053610925.1 Streptomyces sp. NPDC054847
ATCTTCTCGTTGATGTCCTCCACGATGCGCCGCACCGTGGACTCCGACGGTGCCCGCGCGATTTTCTCCAGGGCCTCTTCCGCCTCTTTGCGCAGCGCGAGCGTCGGAGGCAGGAAACCGAGCCCCTCGCGGTGCATCTTCCCCTTGATCCACCACATCTCGTCGTACGCGTCACCGGTGGCGGGAAGAGGCCTGCCGAAACCGGGCAGATCACGGAACTCGCCGCGCTCCGCGGCTTCGCGGATCTGTTTGTCGACCCAGGACTCGAAGCTGACGCCTGGCGGTTTGCGCTCGGTCATGCGCTCCAGCGTACGTCGCCGTCCTGCCCCACCGGGCCGGTCTGCGGACACCCGAATCGGCCTGTCCAGGACGCGGCTACGAGCCCGCCCGCCGGCCTTTGGCCGTGTTCGCCCCCGCCGGTATGGCCACTCACCGTCACGGGCGATCTTTGGGCCCGCGGAGGCGGCGGACCTGTTGTCGCCAGGACCCGCAGCGCACTCGGAACCCCTGGCGGTGGGGGCGGCGGCGCGACGCCGCGCGGCGGGCCCGCCTTGTCGTCGTGGGCCGAACGCGAAGCGGAAGCAATGGTTCCGTGACATCCGCCACAGCGGGTTCCGGGCATCAGGAGGGGGGATAGTAGAAGGCACGCTTGGTGACATAGGGTTATTTGTCCGTTTCGGTAGGGACATACCCCCGCGCGGCGTTCGATGGCCTTCGATCCTCCTGGCGCATGTGCCCGCCTTCCCGCTGTCGAAAGGGATTTGGCGGGGCGTCAAAAGGTCCGGGAGGTTCCGTGTGCGGGGCCAGCACGCCCTTGCGTCCATGGCAAGGGCGGACCGGGTCTACGACCCGCGGTAGTAGTTGCGCTCGTTGCCCTCCGTGCGCGGCCGTCCTAACAATGGCTGCCCCGCAAACGGCGCCGCCGCAGGTCGCACACAGACGGGCCCGGGCCAACGGATCTCGGTGGCGCTCCGCGATGACAATTGAGGTCACAC
Organism: Streptomyces sp. NPDC054847; assembly: GCF_053610925.1. Lineage (NCBI taxonomy): Bacteria > Bacillati > Actinomycetota > Actinomycetes > Kitasatosporales > Streptomycetaceae > Streptomyces > Streptomyces sp. NPDC054847. The sequence continues at coordinate 996 of NZ_JBSGZJ010000020.1, forward strand.
ATGAGCAAGCACCGCAGAACGACGCACTACCGGAAAATAACCATCGCCGCTGTCGCCGTGGCAGCCGTGGGCGTGCCCTCCGCCGCCATGGCCTGTATGGACACACAGGGGAGCCAGGACAGCCGGTCCCACGACAGATGGCAGAGTGCGCATCACGGCCAGCGGTGGGACGGCGACGAGTCGGGTCGCCAGTGGGACGGGGGCAAGTGGGACCGCAAGCCGGCCGGGCACGGGTCGCCGAGCCCCACCACGACGCCGACCACACGGAAGCCGGCCGCGCCGAAACCGGTGGCGCCGAAGCCGACCGCGTCGAAGCCGGCGGCGCCCAAGCCGGTGGCACCCAAGCCGGTGGCACCCAAGCCCTCCGTGACCAAGCCGGCGGCACCCGAGCCGACCGCGCCGTCGACCACCCCGTCGACCGCGCCGTCCACGGCGGCGCCTGCGTCCGGCGACGTGGCCCGCGTCGTGGCGCTCGTCAACAGTGAGCGCAGCAAGGCCGGATGCTCCCCGGTGACATTGAACGCGAAGCTGAGCAAGGCCGCGCAGGATCACAGCGAGGACATGGCAGCCCACCGGAACATGTCCCACACGGGCTCCGACGGGTCCGACGCGGGCGCCCGGATCACGCGCGCCGGATACAGCTGGAGCACGTACGGCGAGAACGTCGCCTACGGTTACGCGACTCCGGAGAGCGTCATGGCGGCCTGGATGGCCAGCCCCGGTCACAAGCGCAACATCCTCGACTGCGGGTTCAAGGAGATCGGCGTCGGCCTCGCACAGCCCGACAGCTACTGGACGCAAAACTTCGCCACGGCCCGATAGGCGCCACCGCGAAAAGCCGGCGCGTCGGCGCGAGGCCCTGCCGTGCTCGAGCGGCGGGGCCTCGCCGCGCGTCCGCGCCGGCGAATACCGCGCTGCCCGGCACGGTGTCCCCCGCCTGTGTCAGGACGCCCCGTGGGGCGGCGTGCTGAAGAACGAGACAGGGCGTTCCAGGCGCTCGCCGTCCAGGACGATGTCGACGGACTCGTTGTAGAAGGCCACCCGGTCCTTGATGATCGCCACGGCCGGCAGGGGATCGGGGTAGCTCCACGCGATGTCGGGCCGTACGTCGCCGCTGCCCGCCCACGACCAGTAGTCCGTGGCCACCCCCTTGTACGGGCAGCGGGTCAGCGAACCGGTCGGGGTGAACAGGTCGAGGCGGACGTCCTCGCGTGGGAAGTAGTAGCGGACCGGCAGGTGCGTCTCGAACAGCAGGACGGGCGTGCGCGTGTCCGCCACGACTGTGCCTTCGATCTTCACCTGGACGTGCCGGCTGCTGGGCAGGGCGTCCACCCGCTTATGGGGATCACGAGGGTGTACGAAGATCTCCTCGTCCTCTTCGTACCAGTGGTCGAGCACGTCCCGGCCGAACCATTCGAAACTGACGTGACCCGCCAGTTCCTCGCCGGGATAGGTCCAGGCCGCCGCCGGGACGGTCCCGTCGGCGAGCACGAGATCGTAGAAGAGCGTCGCGCCCGCATGACGCCGGGGGTTGGCCGGCCGTGCGGTCTCCCGCAGCAGATCCATGCGCACGTCACCGGCCGGAAAGGCGTACAGCGGTACGGGACGGCCGGGCTCCCACACAAGAACCGGCCGGCGGCTGTCCACGATCGTGACGTCCCCCTTCGTGGCACGCACCCAGCGTTCACTCGGCTCCCAGATCACGCTGTCGATCGTCTCGGGCCGACGTCGTGCGACCGGCACGGACGGCGCGTCCCGGTGGGGTGTGGTCATCGCTCTCTCCCTCCTCGCTCCGGCGCGGCCCGCCGGGGGCGATCGGCAACCGGCGCCTCGGTCCCGCGCCGTCGTCCCTGTCCACGCTGCTCCGGATCACGGTCACCCGCAAACGTCCTCTCCGACCCGAGCCGCCCTGAGCCCGGCCGACCGAGCCGGCCCGACCCGGCGCGCCTTCGGCGGCAGGGCGGAGGGCGGTTCTTGACTTGGAGTGCACACCAAGACCTAGCGTTGTTGGCACGGCCGCACCGGGAAGGTGCACGGGCGCCCCGGGCCTCCCGTGCCTTCGCGCCGAGCACCGGCCAGGGCTCCGGATAGACGCTGACGCGCCGCACAAGCGCGCGACGAGCCACGGACGCCGCGCCCACCGAACGGAAGACCAAGACCGCAACGAAAGGCTTCGACGAACATGAAGCAGCGCAAGCTTCGGGACCTTGAGGTGTCCGCCCTCGGTCTCGGCTGCATGGGGATGTCCGCTTTCTACGGTTCCACGGACGAGGACGAAGGCGTCAGGACCATCCAGCGCGCCCTCGAGATCGGTGTCACCTTCCTCGACACCGCGCAGATGTACGGACCGCTCACCAACGAGACACTGGTGGGACGCGCGGTCAGGGGACATCGGGACGAGTACGTGATCGCGACGAAGTTCAACTACCGGATGGACGACGCCGTCCCGGGCGACATGAGCACGGTGGGGCGGCAGGACGGTTCCGCGGAACACGTACGCAGTTCGATCCACGGATCGCTCGAGCGGCTCGGCACGGACTACATCGACCTGTACTACCAGCACCGTGTCGACCCCCGCGTGCCGATCGAGGAGACCGTCGGCGCCCTGGCGGAGCTCGTCGCGGAGGGCAAGGTGCGCCACATCGGATTGAGTGAGGCGGGGGCGGAGACGATCCGCCGCGCCAACGCCGTCCACCCGATCACGGCCGTCCAGACCGAGTACTCGCTGTGGACCCGCGACCCGGAGGCCGAGGTGCTGCCCACGTGCCGTGAGCTCGGCATCGGGTTCGTCCCCTACTCACCGCTGGGGCGCGGTTTCCTCGCGGGCCGGTTCTCCTCTCCCGACGAGCTCGACGCGGGAGACTTCAGGCGCAGCGGCCCGCGCTTCACCGGCGACAACCTCAAGACGAACCTCACGCTCGCCGAGAAGGTCAAGGAGATCGCCGAGGAGAAGGGGGTCACAGCGGCGCAGCTCGCGATCGCCTGGGTGCTGGCACAGGGTGACGACCTGGTCCCGATCCCGGGCACCAAGCGCCGTGCCTACCTCGAGCAGAACGCCGCCTCGCTGGACGTCGAGCTGACCGAGGACGACCTCGCGCGCATCGCCGCCGAGCTCCCCGAGCCGGCCGGCGAGCGCTACGACGAGGCCGGGATGGCGGCGGTGGACCTCTAGGGGCCGATGCCCGGAAATGTCCGCGCAGCACTGGCCGGGCGCCGGTCCGTGAAACCGGTGTCCGGCAGTCTCCCCGGAAACGTCACCTCAGCGACACCGCATGTCGTCTCCCGCCACCGGCCGGCCTGGGCCATCATGAGCCGCCATCGGACGACAGCAGTCTGCGAAGAGGTGAACCCATGGCAGGGCTCCGGACGGGCCAGGGCGTATTGCGCCGTAAGCCCATTGAACAGATCGAAGAAGGCGTTCCGAGCGAACAGCTCTCCAGAACGCTGGGCCTCGGACAGCTGACGGCCATCGGTGTCGGCGGCATCATCGGTGCCGGCATCTTCGCCCTGGCCGGCGCCGTCGCGAACGGCACCGCGGGGCCCGCGGTGCTCGTCTCGTTCCTGATCGCGGGCGTGGCGAGCGCGGCCGCGGCCTTCTCGTACGCCGAGTTCGCGGGCCTGATCCCGAAGGCGGGTTCGGCCTACACCTACGGCTATGCCGTGCTCGGCGAGCTGGCGGGCTGGTTCATCGGCTGGGACCTGCTGCTGGAGTACACGGCGATCGTGGCCGTCGTCGCCATCGGCATCTCGGGCTACTTCGGCTTCCTCCTGGGGGCGCTGGGGGTGGACCTGCCCGCGTGGATGCTGGGCGCGCCGGGCACGGGGGAGGGGCACCAGGTGGATCTGTTCGCCGTGGTCCTGTGCCTGTTCACCGCGTACCTGCTCACCCTCGGGATCAAGAACGCGGCCCGGTTCGAGACGGTCGTCGTCGTGTTGAAGGTCCTGGTCGTCCTGCTGGTGATCGTGGTCGGCTTCTTCCACATCGACACCGCCAACTACAACCCGTTCTTCCCGTACGGCGTCGGCGGGGCGTTCACGGGTGCGGCGACCGTCTTCTTCGCGGTGTTCGGGTACGACGCCATGTCGACGGCGGCAGAGGAGTCCAAGGACGCACAGCGCCACATGCCGAAGGCGATCATCTACTCGCTGGCGATCTCGATGGTGCTGTACGTGCTGGCCTGTCTGGTGCTGACGGGCATGCAGAACTACTCGGAGATCGACCCGGAGAGCGGCTTCTCCTCGGCCTTCGAGTCGGTGGGCCTGCCCGGTCTCGCGAACCTCATCGCGGTGGGCGCGATCATCGGCATCCTCACCGTGATGTTCACGTTCATGCTGGGTGTGACACGGGTGTGGTTCTCGATGAGCCGCGACGGGCTGCTGCCGCACTGGTTCGCGAAGACGCATCCGACGCGGCACGTGCCGGTGCGGGTGACGTGGATCGTCGGGGTGGGCTCGGCGCTCATCGCCGGATTCCTGCCGATCGGCGAGGCAGCGGAGCTGACGAACATCGGCATTCTGCTGGCGTTCGTCGTGGTGTGCATCGCGGTGATCGTGCTGCGCTACCGGCAGCCGGACCTGCCGCGGAAGTTCCGCTGCCCCGGGATGCCGTTCGTCCCGGCGATCGGTGTCGCGTTCTCGCTCTGGCTGATCACGTTCCTCGCGTGGCAGACCTGGCTCCGGTTCGCGGTGTGGCTCGCGATCGGCCTGGTGATCTACTTCGGCTACTCGTACCGGAACTCGAACCTGGCGCGGGAGAGCGGGACAGGGCAGAAGCGGCCGTGACACGCGGGCGACCGGGCACGGGCGCTCCGCCCCTGGTGATCCCTCACTGGAGCAGGCGCTTCACACGCTTCTGCCGTGCTCGCGGACCGCGATCCTGGCGAGCTTCGTCAGCATCATGCCGTTGCGGATCGCGACGACGTAGTCCACGGGGAGTCCGTGCATCCGGGTGCCGGGGCCGCGGAGAGGGTGCCAGTCGAGAATGACGAGGGTGTGCTCGCCCCAGGGGATCAAGTTCATGGCGATGCGGGCCGCGCCGAAGGGATCTGCCTTCGCCTCCAGTTCCAGCCGCCGGCGCGGTTCGCAGATGCGGACGACGCAGGTGTCGTCGAGGGTCAAGGAGCCGACCCCGACCCGGACTTGCAGACGGGCGCCCACTTCCGGCCAGTCCGGGTCCGCGGCAAGAACCTGCTGGGTTCCCGTCACCCACTCCCCGTAGCGATGTCCGTCGGAAAGCAGACTCCAGACCTCGGAGGGGGAGCTCAGGATCAGACGACGGTTCCGGGCCATGACGACACGCCCCTTCTGGTGAATGGAGGAGTCACGGAGGTGCCGCCGCTCATGGCTCCCAGGAGTCCGCGTCGGCCACGGCGTTCATACAGCTGCGGCAGTAGTCCTCACGGTCGCCGGCACCGTCCGATGCCGGTGCCGCGATGAAGATCCGCGTGCACAGGGTGTTGCCGTTGCCGTCAAGGGCATGCCACACGAGGCCACTGCCGGTCTCCGTCGCCACGTGCTCGGCGCACATGTTGTACATCGGCCACCTCCCGGTCGAACTTTCTTACGGTCCGACTCAAGAGAAACCCACGCCGGTCGAGGTGGCCATTCAAACGATCCGAACCGGTGAACCGGGAGATCGATGAGCTCTGGGGCGCCTGGTACGAGGCAACATCACCTCAGCGGCTGCTTCGGCGTCACCCTCACGGGGGATGTCGCCGTCCCGGCCAGCAGGTCCCACCGCTGGTCGGCGCCCCGTCAGCAGGCGACCCGCCCCACGGACGCGGTCCCGGCCGCGGATGCCGGCGGCTTCGGCGCCGAGGGGCCCCGGCACGGGGCCGTTGACGGTCGACGAGAGCGTCCGCCGTCTGTTGCGGTGGACCGCGCCTCCCTGGGATCCACCCAGTGGATCAGTTCCCGCGGACTCTCGGTAACGTCAGGGTATGAGTCATCCCCATCCCGAATTGAAAGCCGCTCCTCCGCTGCCGGCAGGAGGACTGAGGGTCGTCGCGCTGGGCGGACTGGGCGAGATCGGCCGCAACATGACGGTGTTCGAGCACGCCGGAAAGCTGCTGATCGTCGACTGCGGCGTCCTGTTCCCCGAGGAGACACAGCCCGGGGTGGACGTGATCCTTCCGGACTTCACCTCCATCCGCGACCGCCTGGACGACATCGTGGGCATCGTCCTCACGCATGGGCACGAGGACCACATCGGGGGCGTGCCCTATCTCTTGCGCGAGCGGTCCGACATTCCCGTCGTCGGTTCGAAGCTGACCCTGGCCTTCCTGGAGGCCAAGCTGAAGGAACACGGCATCAGGCCGCGCACGGTGCGCGTCCGCGAGGGCGACAGGCGCGGGTTCGGTCCCTTCGACTGCGAGTTCGTCGCCGTCAACCACTCCATCCCGGACTCGCTCGCCGTGGCGATCCGCACCAGTGCCGGCATGGTGCTGCACACCGGTGACTTCAAGATGGACCAGTTCCCCCTGGACGACCGCATCACCGACCTGCGCGCCTTCGCCCGGCTCGGTGAGGAGGGTGTGGACCTGTTCCTCACCGACTCCACGAACGCCGAGGTGCCCGGCTTCACCACGTCCGAACGCGAGTTGAACCCGGCCATCGAGCAGGTCCTGCGCACCGCACCGCGGCGCGTGATCGTCTCCAGCTTCGCCAGCCATGTGCACCGCATCCAGCAGGTGCTCGACGCCGCGCACCAGCACGGGCGCAAGGTCGCCTTCGTGGGCCGGTCGATGGTCCGCAACATGGGCATCGCCCGTGACCTGGGCTATCTGAAGGTCCCCTCCGGCCTCATCGTGGGCATGAAGGACCTGGAACAGCTGCCGGACCATCAGATCACCCTGGTGTGCACCGGATCGCAGGGCGAGCCGATGGCGGCGCTGTCCCGGATGGCCAACCGCGACCACGTGATCCGGATCGGCAAGGGCGACACCGTGCTGCTCGCCAGCTCTCTGATCCCCGGCAACGAGACCGCCATCTACCGGGTCATCAACGGGCTGACCAGGTGGGGAGCGAACGTCGTCCACAAGGGCAACGCCAAGGTGCATGTCTCCGGGCACGCCAGCGCCGGTGAACTCGTGTACTGCTACAACATCGTCAAGCCCCGCAACGTCATGCCCGTGCACGGCGAATGGAAGCATCTGCGGGCCAACGCCGACCTGGCGATCCGTACCGGCGTGGACCCGGACCGCGTGGTGATCGCCGAGGACGGTGTCGTCGTCGACCTGGTCGACGGGCGCGCCTCGATCACCGGCAAGGTGCCCGCGGGCAACGTCTACGTGGACGGTATGACGGTCGGCGGCGCCACGGAAGCATCGCTCAAGGACCGCCTCACCCTCGCGGAGGAGGGCGTGGTGACGGTGGTCGCGATCGTGGACGCCGACACCGGGGCGCTCGCGGAGGCACCGGACTTCCTGGCCCGCGGGTTCGTCCACGACGACACCACATTCGAGCCCGTCGTCCCGGTGATCGAGAAGACCCTCGCCAAGGCGGCGGAGGAAGGCGTCGGCGACGCCCACCAGCTCGAACAGCTCATCGCCCGCGCGGTCGCCAATTGGGCCTTCCGCACCTACCGCCGCAAGCCCCTCATCATCCCAGTGATCATCGACGCCTGACCGGCGCCGAGCGCGGGTTACGGGCGGCGAACCGCCCGCAACCTGGCCGGTTCCCTGCTGCGGGGCCGATATGAACCGCCCGGCCCGGCCGCCGGCAACGAAGAAGGGGAGCAGGGATGAGCGCGCGTTTCGCCGAGCTCGACTGGAAGCCGACGCCGATGGGCGACATCTCTCTGCGGCGCCGGCGGGATCCGCGGTCGGGTGAGGACGTGTACGAGGTGAAGCTCGGCGACGAATACCTCATGTCCAGCCTGTTCACAGCGGGCGAGATCGCGCTGGCCCGCCTCGGCCTGGCGGCTCTTCCCGAGACCGGACTGGACGTGGCCGTCGGCGGTCTCGGCCTGGGACACACCGCACGGGCCGCCCTCGACGACGCCCGGGTGCGCTCGCTGATCGTGGTGGACGCGCTCGCCGAAGTGATCGGCTGGCACGAGCGCGGCCTCGTACCACTGGGGCGCGGCCTGGTGGAGGATCCTCGCTGCCGGCTGGTCCACGGTGACTTCTTCGCCGGCGTCGTCGGGGGAGGTGGCTTCGACCCGGAAGACCCGGACCGCCGTTTCCACGCCGTCCTGCTCGACATCGACCATTCGCCCCGTCAGGTCCTGCACCCCCGCCACGAGGCGCTCTACGGGCCCGACGGAATGCGCGCCCTGGCCGGCCGTCTGCTGCCCGGCGGCGCCTTCGCCCTGTGGTCCAACGATCCGCCCGACGAGCGCTTTTGCGCCGTGCTGGCGGACACGTTCGCCGAGTCCGAAGCCCATGTCGTCCCGTTCGACAATCCGCTGCAGCACGGCACTGCCGCCAACACGGTCTACGTCGCACGGAAGGGAGCTGCCGGGCCGTAGACGGCGGGAGCAGGCGACCCGAGGTCCGTCGAGGCGGGCGCTCGGCGCCGCGGTGCGACGACTCACCCAGTGGAACGACCTCCCGGGCCCATCGTGGGCCCGGTCCGGTCCATGCGTGGCGCGGCTGCGAATGCGCGTTCGTCGCGCCGAGCTGAAGCTGGTAGGTGGGCGACGGCGTGACGTACTCGAGCGCTGGCATGTGCGAGAGCGCTCAGAGAGGCGGCGCGGCTGATCAGTCAGGCGCGAGGTACGGCTGCCGACATGCTCGCCCGGTCCGGAATCGACCCGGCTCCCGTGTCACATGGGTCCTTGGAATTCTGCCTCGGGGTGGAGTCGCCCGGCCCTCCGATCCGAACCTGCGGATGCCCGGGATTCCGTGGCGACTCCGACTTCTGCTTCAGCCAGTACCAGGACTTCACGGGGCCGGACCTCGGCGCAGGAGCGATCATCAGCATCTGCGGGCACCCGCGGGAGGCCCACGAGGCGATCTGACGACGCCCGGTCGACGTCCCGCATCGCGACGCCGGTCCGCGGGCCCCCCGTTGACGTTCCGGACAGTGATCCCCTGATCGAGGGACGAAGGACTCCCGGCCTGCAGCGGGCGCCGCGGCGGACCACGTGCCGTCCACCGGCTCAGTGCACCCTCGCGAGGCCACCGGCGATCGCGGCGAGCAGGGTGTCGCCGGGGGTGGCGGAGTCCGCGGCCCAGCAGATGTAGCCGTCGGGACGGACGAGCAGGGCAGCAGCGCCCAGGTCATCGGCGCATGTGGCACGTACGAGGTCGATCCGTGGCGGGAGCCGGAGGTCGTCCGGGACGGTTCCGGCCAGGTCGAGCAGGACGGCGTGGCCCGGGCCGAACAGCGCCGACAGCCGCGTGGGTCCGGTTTCGGTCACCAGGTCGGCGTCCGGCACGCGTTGGCCGATGAGCGGATGCTCCCCGGACATCTCGTAGCGCAGCGAGAGGCCCGACACCAGCCCTGCCAGACGGCGGTTCGTGTCGGGCAGCCTCAGCAGGTCGATGAAGATGTCACGCAGGGCGGCCACGTCCTCGCTCGGGTTCGGATCTGCCAGGACCCGCTGGGCCGACGTGTGACGCAGGACCTGAGCCCCGACCGGATGCCGTTCGGCGTGGTAGCTGTCCAGCAAGCCGCTCGGCGCCCTGTCCTGGACGACCGCGGCCAGCTTCCAGCCGAGGTTGAACGCGTCCTGTATGCCGAGATTGAGCCCCTGGCCGCCCAGCGGCGGGTGGATGTGTGCGGCGTCGCCCCCGAACAGGACACGGCCCGTGCGGTACTGCTCCACTTGTCGAGTGGCGTCGGTGAACCGGGAGGCGTTCTCCACGGCACCGAGGGTGGTCTCAGGGCCGTACACCGCCTGCAGCGCGGTGGTGATCTCCTCGGGGGTGACGGGGACGTCGCGGGTGGTGTCCTTCCGATCCGCGCGCCCGAAGGTGATCCGGTACCGGTCGTCGCCGAGAGGGACCAGCATGGCCCAGTAACCACCCGCATGACGGGTCAGGTTGCTCATGTGCCCCATCTGCTGCGGCACGAGCGACGAAACGGCGGACAGGCGGATGTCTGCCAGGACCGCCTGATGCGTGCCGGGCCTGCCGGGAAACGGCAGGCCGAGCAGTTTCCGCACCGTACTGTGGCCACCGTCGCACGCCGCCAGGTAGCGAGCCCGCACCCGCAGCCCGCCCGCCGTCACGACCACGCCGTCGTCGTCCGAGTCGACCCCTGAGACGGCGGTGCCGCGCAGAACCCGCGCGCCGGCGGCGATCGCGCGCTCTTCGAGCACTTCCTCGATCTCCCACTGAGGGATCGCGATCGGGAAGGGGTGCCTGGTCCGCCAGGGTGTGCAGTCCAGCGGCACGGGCAGGGCCGCGAAGTGCCCGCCCGCCGGCTCACCGGGCAAGGCCCGCGGCAGCAACGGGGCCAGCAGCCCGCGCGACTCCAGCAGCTCGGCGGTACGGGGCTGGATCCCACCGCCCTTCACTTGTTCGACGCGCTGATGCAGCTGCTCCAGCACCAGGGTCTCGACCCCGGCGAGAGCCAATTCGTAGGCCAGCATCAGCCCGGTCGGGCCGGCGCCCGCGACGACGACCTCGGTCTCGATCTCGGTCAACACCTTCACTCCGTCCATTTTCTAACCCTGGGGTAAATGTATACCAGGTGCAGAAATGCCTTCGGTAACTCTTTGTTACGATGTCGTCGTGGACGGCAAGCCAGGGCTACGGGAACGAAAGAAGCAGCGGACCCACGCGGCGATCTCCGACGCGGCGATCACGCTTTTCCTCGAACACGGCTTCAATCAGGTCTCCGTGGCCCAAGTGGCCGAAGCGGCCGAGGTGTCCAAGCGCACCCTCTTCGCCTACTTCCCCACGAAGGAAGACCTCGTGGTGCATCGCCTCGCCGACCACGAGACCGAGATCGCCCGCGTCGTGCGGGCCCGCCCGCCCGGAACCGCCCCGCTCACCGCGGTGCGCGAGCACTTCCTCGACGGGCTGCGGGAGCGGGACCCCATCACCGGGCTCAACGACCACCCCCAGGTGCGGAGGGTCCACCGGATGATCCTCGACGCGCCCTCGCTGGTGGCCCGGATGGAACGGTTCAAGACCGGCGCCGAACGCGCACTCACCCAGGCGCTGCGGGAAACCGCCGACATTCCGGAACTCACGGCACGGTTGGCCGCCGTCCAGATCGTCGCGGTCCACTGGGCGCTGGCACAGGACAACGCCGAGCGCCTGGCGCACGGGGAGCCGGCCGACGAGCGCTACCCGGGTGCGGTGACCGACGCGGAACACGCCTTCGCGCTCCTGGAGAACGGATTGAGGCTCCTGCCCTGACCGGCGGCCGCGAAGCCTCCAGCCGCCCGGCGTCGGCATCGCCACGTGCCGCAGCCGGCGGAACGGCCACCGCCGGTGCGCACTGCGAACCGGAGGCAGTCGAAGATCCGGGCAGCGTCTGGCTGCCCTCTACCTGGACCAAGTGGTCGGCTCCGTATCCTTCGGGGGTGACGTGAGGTCAGGCGGAGGCCGCTTGGAGAAGGGCTTCGGCTGCGGCGGTGCGGGCGTAGAGAACGGAGCGGCCGGCGCGGTGGGCGCTGACCAGGCCCGCGTTGCGTAGCGCGGTGAGGTATTGGGACACCCCTGCGGGGGAGAGTCCGGTGCGGTGGGCCAGTTGTGTGGTGGAGGCCGGCATCTCCAACTCGGTCAGCAGCAGGGTCCGCGAGCGGCCCAGTACGGCGGAGAGGGTGTCGGCCCGGGGTGCGGAGTGCGGCTTCCATAGTGTGCCGATACCGCGCGCCGGATAGGCGAGTTGCGGTGGATCCGGCAGCGTCGTTCGGGTGCGCAGTCCCGGTCCGGTGAAGACCGAGGGGATCAGCAGCAGTCCTGTTCCTGCTGTCGTGCGGGTCAGCGGCTGCTTTCGGCGGGCCATCCGTAGCGCGTTGCCGTCCCAGCGCACGGACGTGTGCAGGTCGTTGAGGAGGTGGCCGGCGCCGTGCTCGGCGGCCAGGCGGGCCCGGTAGAGGATGTCTGCGTCCAGGACTGCCCGGATTCGTGCCCAGTAGGGGGCGAGTACCAGCTCCCAGTACGCTTCGATCTCTTCTGCGACCTTTGCCAGGAGGCCCTGTGGGTCGTTGTGCAGGGCTCGCAGCCGGGGGCCGAGGTTCCCCTGGTGGCGGGCCAGGTGGTCGAGGTCCTGGCGTACCCGGTCGGCGGGCGAGGCCCGGATCGCGTCCCGCTCTGCCGCCGCGGTGGGGGCCGGTGCGGCGGGGGCCGGGTTGAGGAAGTCGGGGACGTAGCCGCCGGTGGGTGGGATCAGCTCGCGGAGCCAGCCCCGGTCCAGCCCGGCGGCCACCATACGCGGGCGTACCTGGTCGGCCCAGGGTCGGTGGACCGGATGCGTAGTGCCGGATCTCAGCAGTCGGAAGCTGGGTGCGACCTCCCACATCGGTGAGACGGCGAACCGCACCTGCGCCAGATCGCTCGTCGAGAAGGCCAGCTCTGCCAGGACAACCACTCCTCAATAGATTCAGGCATATATGAATCAATGGCGGGCCAGCGTATCGTGCGGAGATCATCCCGCCATGACCACACAGACGATCACCGCGGCGGCATCGGGCACCTGGAAGCTCGGCGACCTGACCGTCAACCGGATCGGTTTCGGCGCGATGCGCCTGACGCAGCACGGCGAGGCGTTCGCGGTCAATGCCGTCCCACGCGACCGCGACCAGGCGATCAGCGTGCTGCGCCGCGCGCTTGACCTGGGTGTGAACCACATCGACACCGCCGCGTTCTACTTCTCCCCACTGCGCTCCGCCAACGAGCTGATCAACCAGGCGCTGGCCCCCTACCCGGACGACCTCGTCATCACCACCAAGGTCGGGCCGGGCCGCGACCCCTCGGGCCAGTGGCTGCCGCACGCCACCCCCCGGCAGCTGCGCGGCCAGGTCGAGGAGAACCTGCGCCAGCTCGGCCGCGACCATCTCGACGTGGTGAACCTGCGCATCGTCGGCACCGACTCCATCGCCGAACGCTTCGGCGCTCTCGCCGAGCTGCGTGAGGCCGGACTCATCCGTCACCTGGGCCTGTCCAACGTCCGTCCCCACCACCTCGCCGAGGCTCAGAGCATTGCGCCGGTGGTCTGCGTCCAGAACATGTACGGCATCGGCGCATCACACGAGCAGAAGGAGTTCCTGGGCATCTGCGCTGAACAACGCATCGCGTTCGTGCCGTTCTACTCGATCGCCGGCACCGGACGCGATGGGGGCGCGGCCACCGACCACAGCCCGGAGGTGCACGCCATCGCCCACGCCCACGGCGTGAGCACGGCCCAGATCCGGCTGGCGTGGACACTCCACCAGGGCTCCCACGTCCTGGCCATCCCCGGCACCGGCGACCTCGCCCACCTCGCCCAGAACGTCGCCGTCGGCTCCTTGCGCCTGTCGGAGGAAGAACTCACCGCCCTGGACCCCCTCCACCACGAGACGGCATGAGCAAGACCCCATCGTGCTCATGGCGACGTCAACCACGAGTACGGCCGCGGCGGTGCCGTGGCCTACTTGGCCGCCTACGACGTCCACCGGGCGAGAGTCTTCGGCCGCTGCGAGGCCACCACCGGCATCGCGCCGTTCATGGCCTTGGTCGAACAGGTCATGACCACCGACCTATGCCAGCGATCTGCAGCCGACTGGCCCGGCGACGCGATCGTGGCAGACTCCGCTGGGGCACCGAAGGACGCTGCGGGGACTGCCTGCACGGATGGTGCGGGCAAGACAGTGGCCCCGTCACGCCCGAGAACATTCGACAAGCTCTGCTGCAAGCACATGGGCCCGCGCGGCTTCGCCTGCCTGGAGACGTGCCGAGCCTTGTTCCCGTGCTGCAGGCCCTGCGCAGTGCGCGGGAACTCTCCCTGGGTGAGGCGCGGGCGCAGGCCGCGGAACTCGCCGGGACCGGTCTCATCGGCACGCTTGTCGAGATGGAGGTCCTGGCGATTCACCTTCGGAGACGGTGTCCGGAACAGGGGCGACGCCGTGTCCACGAGGTCAGCGGTGGTACATCCCGTACAGGGTGTCCTCATGAAGGCCGCGGGGATCACTCGTCAGGGTCGATGCCGCTGGCACGGGCGATGCCGTCCAGCTCGCTGTTGATCGCTTGCTGCTCGGTGGTCCACTGGTGTATCTGCTGGCGGATTTCTGCGAGTGCCGCAGGGTCGTTGGCGACTTCCGGGGTGACGACCGCGTAGCCGGGACTGCCGTCCGGGCCGGGCATGTCGATGACATGGTGGTCCATCCGCCCGGTGGTCGCGATCGCCATCACGGCCAGGAACTCGCGCTGGACCTCGCCTGCGAAGTTCTCGCGGTCGCCGGCCTCCAGGACGCCTTCGTGTCCTTCGGAGATCAGACGGCTCATCTCGTTCACCGCCTGATGCAGCGTCTCGAAGTCCTCCGGAGCCATCCGGGCCTTGACCGACTCCATGTAGAGCTCGACCTTCGCCATCCGCTCCTGCGGCGTCTCGTCTGCATCGTCGTTCATCACCACACCCTGGTGCCCACAGACCCGTCCGTCCAGTCCAGCCCCGCGTCCCTCGATGAGCCGGCGACCCGATCCGGGGGTGCGAGCGGCCCCGGCCGGGGCTCGGCCGGGGCTCCGCGACGGCGGGCGGTCAGGGTAGTCCGATGGGGGCTGCCCTCAGTGGATGACCGTTGAGCTCCTCACAATCGTTCTCGTCCCACCACATCCCACCTTGCATGGTGAGGTAGGGGCGCAGCCCGCGGACGTCTCCGCCTTGGTGCAGTGCTTGCGCGACCGCGTGGAGGAGGCCTGCCAGATCAGGCCACGCATCGGAGAAGTCGCCGCCACCGCTGTGTCCTGCCCAGCCGAGGCGTCCCGCGTCAGGGCCGGGACGCTGGTCGATCACCTGCGCCGCGCCGTCGGCACTCTCGGCCCAGGGGATCCAGAGCGGGTGCCACCAAGGCTCGTCCTCCCAGGGGCGAGGAGTCAGGCCGTCGTTCTCCATCGCGACGTCCATGCAGGTCTGCCAACGCTCCACAATGCCGCTCACTGAGAGCGGAGACTGCTCCGGCAGGACGGTCGCCCAGCTGCTCACGCCGTTGTGGCACTGCAGAGACTCGGCGAGATCACCGGGCAGCGGGGTGCCGAGGATCCGCTCCGCCTGCCGAATCTCGCGCAGTGTCGCCGGCGGGTCGAGGAGCGCGAAATCAGAGGCAACGTGCGTCGCCAGCCAGGCGTCGATCCGGCGCCAGGACTCCGACGGGGGCGGGATCGGCTGTGCCATGGCGCCATCCTGCCCCATCGTCGTGCGGAGCACGGCCGCACACATCACGAGGCGGCTCGGCCGCATGCCGCCCGGTCGGCTTTCGTACGTGCCCGGTCGGCGGCGGCAGGTGGCGCCCGTTGGGGTGTCCCTCCCCATCGTCGGCCCGGTACGGCTCGCCGGGTTGACGCGGCGCACCGGCCTCACACCCGGATACGGCGCGGCGCCATGCCCCGGCCATGGCAGCGGCGATGGTCGCCTCGCCACATCATTCGGTTGCGGTCGGCTCGCGCGCGTTGCCGGTTCACGGTGTTGTGGACGCGAATGCGTCCCGACGTTCGTCGCATGGCGGACATCGGGCGCTCAGCCGTGAAGGGACAAAGGATGAACATATCTGGGCCCGCAGGCGGACGTCGGCGTGGTGCCGCGCTCATCGCCGCGGTGGTCACCTCCTCGACGGTGCTGATCGGACCGGACCTCGCCGTGGCCGGCGGTACGCCGACACCGTCGGTGCCCGCCCCGAAGCTGGACTGGAGACCGTGCGCCGAGGACCGTCGCTTCGACTGCGCGACCGCCGAGATGCCGCTGGACCACCGCAACCCGCGCGGGCGCACCATCGAGCTGGCGGTCGTGAAACACAAGGCAACCGGCCCCGGACGGCGCATGGGCACTCTCTTCTACAATCCCGGCGGACCTGGCGGACCAGGAACGGTGCAGATGCCACAGAACTACGAGCGCTTCCCGCGCGAGGTCCGGGAGCGGTTCGACGTGGTCAGCTGGGACCCACGCGGAGTCGGCAACAGCACCGCGGTCAACTGCTTCGCCAGTCCCGAGGAAGCCGAAGCGTGGAGTGCGGGCAGACCGGTCGGCCTTCCGGTGGGCGAACAGCAGCGGACGGCCTGGATCACCGCGTACAAGGATCTGGCCCGGCGCTGTCAGCAGCGGGACCCTGAGCTCCTGCGTCACGTATCGACCGCCGACACCGCTCGCGACCTCGACCAGCTCCGCCAAGCAGTGGGCGACCCGCAACTCACCTACCTCGGGATCTCCTACGGCACGATCCTGGGCGCCACCTACGCCAACCTCTTCCCCGGCAAGGTCCGCGCCATGGTCCTCGACAGCAACATCGACCCGCAGGCCTGGACGAACCACGCCTCCGACGAGGAAGTCCGGCTCACTACATTCCTGCGCATGGGCGCGGACCTCGGCGCAGCCGGGATCCTGGACCAGTTCCTCGCCCTGTGCGGCTCCAGCACCACCACCCGCTGCGCCTTCTCCGCCGGCAGCCCGCAAGCGACCAAGAACAAGTGGGAGGAACTGCTGCGGCGCCTCCGGGAGCGTCCGGTGGGCGAGTGGACCTACGGGAGGACGGTCGCTGACGTGGTGAGCGGCCTCGACATCGTCCACCCCGGATGGACGGAGCTCGCCGGCAGGCTGCAGGACCTGTGGCAGAGCCGAGTCCCCGGGCCGCCTTCACCCCTGCCCGCGCCACCGGTCCCGAATCCGTACACCGGAGAGGAACAGGGCGCTGCGGTGCTCTGCTCCGACAGTCCCAATCCGCGTGACCCCGGCGTCTACCACGCCCTGGAGGAGGCCGCCGCCGTCCGCGCGGGCGACGCCGGACGCTTCTGGACCTGGGCCGCCGAGCCGTGTGCCACCTGGCCGGCCGTTGCGGCCAACCGCTACAGCGGCCCGTGGAACAAGCCGACGGCGCACCCTCTCCTCGTGGTGGGCACCAAGTACGATCCCGCCACTCCCTACCGGGGCGCGCAGGCCATGGCCAGGGAGCTGGCCAACGCCCGCCTGCTCACCCATGACGGGTACGGGCACACCGCACTGCTCAACCCCAGCAGTTGCGTCAACGAGCACGCGAGCCGCTATTTCGTCGACGGCACGCTCCCTCCGGCCGGAACCGTGTGTCGACCGGACACGCCGCCCTTTGCCGCACTGAAGCCGAGCGGCGGCGTTGCCACCGGCGGCGGGGCGATGGCGGCTTCGGCTGATGGCCTGGCCGGCCGAGGCGACGAGTCCGTCGGTTAGCCGTCCTGCGAGAGAAGTGGCGAGGTGGGGTGGAGTCAGAGCCTCCACCCCACCTCGTGACGGCCCGTCACCCAGCGGCGGGGTGCGGAGTGACGCGGCTCCTGCCCTCGCTGTGCCTGTCGAGGTGGGCAGCCGGTTCGAACCCCTTGGCGATGAGCCGGACGGCAAGACTCACTTCCCATGCGAACACGGGGATCGCGGCGACGGACCCCGCCACGGAGATCTGCTCGTACAGCCCGAACATCACTGCGGTCGCCGACGTGCAGATCAATGCGCCTCCTACGAGCCCCAATACGGCGATGAAGCGCGGGACGAGCCTGGCGCGGTACATCAACCAGGCCAGGATCAGCGAGTTCGCTCCCAGAATGACGTTGGGTCCCAAGAGGAACGTCCAGTCGTGGACGGCCATCAGGGTCCTGCCGGCTGTGACGAGCGAGGTGGTGTCGCTGTCCGCCGCTCCCTCGCCGGCCCTCCGCAGGTTCACGACCGACAGAACGCTGATGATGCCGACGATGATGACGGCGGCTTCGAGGAGGCGGGCGCACACATAGCCCAGCGCCGCCCCCTCGTTCTGCTTCTTGAGGACCGGAAACAGCGTGACTCCCGTGCCGACGACGGCCGCCGCGAGGACGATCTCGGACAGTGCGCCGAGGAGCACCCGTGTGTCGGCGCCAGAACCGACGATGTAGTCCGCGTCCCGCAGGACGGGGCCGTACAGCGCGAGCCCGGCGATCGCGGCGACCTCCGTGAGAAGGAACAACGCACCTGCGACGACTGCGGTCTTTCTGGCTGGTACCACCAGGACCCACCCCCCAAAGAAAGGTGTACGGCGTACACCGAAGGCTCACGGTAGGTGTACGCCGTACACTCGTCAAGCGGTGTGCGGATACGGTGTGCGGATGCGGCGGATTGTTGAGGGGACGGGTCGCGAACATGGCTCAGCAGGCGAAGGCGGTGCGTCGCACCCCTCTGTCCAGGGACCGGGTGCTGCGGGCGGCTGTCGCGCTCGCCGATGACATCGGGATCGAAGCCCTGAGCATGCGCAAGCTCGCGCAGGAGTTGGGCGTCGTGCCCATGGCCCTCTACAAGCACGTCGCGAACAAGGAGCAGCTCCTGGACGGCATGGTCGATGTCGTCATGAGCGAGATCGACCCGCCGGCCACGGGGGCCGACTGGAAGGGCGCGGTGCGCCAGAGGATCCTTTCGGCGCGAGGTGCTTTCCTCGGACACCCGTGGGCGGCTCAGGTGATTCAGTCGCGAAGCAGCCCGACGCCGGTCGTGCTCGCATACATGGATTCTGTGATCGGCATGTTCCGGACCGGTGGCTTCTCACTCGATCTGACACACCATGTGATGCACGCTCTGGGCAGCCGGATGATGGGAATCACGCAGGAGCTGTTCGACGCTTCGCCCGGGCCCGATCCGCAATCGAGGTCGGCCGTGCCCCACGAGGGCGGGGGCGAGTTCCCGTACGTGATGGAGCTGGCCGGCGCGGTGGCTCACGACGAGGGATCCGTGGTGGGTCAGGGGTGTGACGACCAGTTCGAGTTCGAGTTCGCGCTGGATCTTCTCCTGGACGGGTTCGAGCGCCTGCGGGAACAGGGATGGTCTTCTGTGGGCAGCTTGCGGGGCAAGGGCCAATGACGCGCGGTGGGTTGGTGGTGGTGTCGGGGCCACGAAAGGACGGCCGGGGGAGATGCGGCCGTAGGGGGATGTCGTCGGCAGCCGGACGGTGACGACTCGGTCGGAGCCGACGGACCGTTCGCCGGTCAGGGTGCGCGCAGCCGGATGTGACGACGGGTGATCGGCCGGCACGGGCGGGTTCGGCCGGCGGCGGCACCGTCGTAAGGCGCTCCGGCGGGCGTGGCGATCCGACGTGATGAGGCGCTCTGCCGGTCTCTCGCCGTCCGGTTTTGTGTCCGGCGGGCGTGTAGACATGAGGACGCCTGAATGGAACGCTCGCTACAGAGCGGGGCGTTCGCGTCCGGCGTTCCCTGGCCTCGGCCGCCTCGCCGCTCCGGTGCAATCCCGCCGGCCCTCGCGCCGGCCGCTTTCCTGGCACGAGCCGCAATTCCCGGCACCAGCGAGAAGTCCCCGCACAGCGCCCTCGCACGTCCAGATTCCTTGCCGAGAGGAGTTCACCGGATGAGGAACCCAAGCGCTCCGGCGGCACTGGCAGCCGTCGTCCTCGCCATGGCGGCGAACCTCGTCGCTCCCGCCTCCAGCACCGCCGCGCCCCCGGCCGACGGGCCGGCGGCGTTCACCGTGGACACCACGTCCGATGCGGTCGACGCCGACCCGTCGGACGGCCGGTGCCGCGCCGCGTCGGGCGCGTGCACCCTGCGTGCCGCGGTGATGGCCGCCAACGCCCGGCCGGGCAGCACCATCACGCTGCCTCCCGGCCGCTACCGGCTGACCATCCCGCCCGACCCCCGGCTGATCATCGGCGACCATCCCGACCCGACCACGGGCGACCTCAACGTCAATGCGCCCACCACGATCCAGGGCTCCGGCGCACGGAGCACCGTCATCGACGCAAACCGACTGGACCGTGTCTTCCGCATGCGGGCCGACACCCGGCTGTCCGATCTGACTCTCACCGGGGGATCGGCCAAGCAGCGGGAACTGCCCTTCACCGATACCGGTGGCGGCGCCGTCGCCAACGAACAGCACATGACACTGCGTCGAGTCGCCGTGATCGGGAACTCCGCCGGCTACGGCGGCGGCATCTTCAACATCCCCGACTCCCACCTGGACCTGATCGACAGCATCGTCAGCGGGAACAGCGCGGGAGAGGCCGGCGGCATCAGGTTCGACGACAGCGGCACCGTGACCAACTCGACGATCGCCGACAACCGGGTGACGGACCCCGGTGACCGCCCCGGCAGCCTCGGCGGTTACGGCGGCGGCATCGACATCCGCGGCCTGGGACCGGTGGAGATACTCAACTCGACCATCACCGGCAACCGTTCCAGCGACGGCGGTGGTGGGATCAACATCGCCCCCGCCTACCTCGACAGCCTGCCCCGGCCGATCCCCGACATCATCGATCTGCACCTGGGACGTCTGACCCTGCGCAACTCCCTCGTCGCGAACAACACCGTCAACGGCACGGCAGCCGACTGCGAGAAGGCCTTCGCGACCATCGCGTCGCGAGGTCACAACATCGACAGCGACGGCAGTTGCCGGCTCACCGCCGAGGGTGATCTGCCAAGCCGTACCCCGCTGCTCGGACCGCTCGCCGACAACGGCGGCCCCACGGACACTACTGCGCTGCTGCCGGGCAGTCCCGCCCTGAACGCGGCCGCCGACTGCCCGGCCACCGACCAGCGCGGTGTCGCCCGCCCCCAAGGCGGCGCCTGCGACATCGGCGCCTATGAGCACACGCCATGACCATGGCCACCAGCACCGGTACCAAGAACGATTCGACGGGATCCACCGGCCTGCGCCACACCCGGGTCCCCGCCCTCACTGCCGCCGCGCCCCTGCTGCCGTCACTCACCGGCCACGACCCCCTGGTCGTGCACACGTCCGACGGCTGGGCGCGCGGCCCGGTCGGCCGCGACGGCGGACGGGCCCCCGACAGGGACCGCATCCAGCTGGCGCCCGACCCTGTCACCCTCAACACGGTTTTCGTGACGGGCCATCACTGCGCCTTCCGGCAGCAGTCCTCCGCCTGCCGAGGAGCCCTGCGATGAGATCCACGTTCACTTTGGTCCGGGACGGGCGCCGCGCTGTCCGGCGGGGCCCGGCCGCCCTGGCGGACCGACAGCGGGAGCGCCTGGCCGCCATGGTCGACTTCGCCCGTGCCCGCTCCCCGTACTACCACGAGCTGTACCGGACGCTGCCGGAACGCGTGGAACACCCGGCCCTGCTGCCGGTGACACGCAAGGAGGACTTGATGGCGCGCTTCGACGACTGGGTCACCGACCCGGAGGTGACCCTCGAGGGCGTACGGAATTTCATCGCCGACCCCACCCGGGTCGGCGAGCCCTTCCTCGGTAAGTACCTGGTCTCCACCACCTCCGGAACCACCGGGCACCGCGGTGTCTTCCTGCTCGACGACCAGGCGGCGGCGGTGGTCAGAGCCCTGTCGCTACGGGCCGCCCGGCGCACCCTCACCCCTTCCCGGACCGCGCGGATGCTGGCCCACCGGATGCGGACGGCGCACGTCGTCGCCACCAACGGCCATCTGGCCGCAAACGCCGTCATCGCCCGCTCGCGTGCGTCCGGCCGCCTGCACGCTCGGGGGAGCCGGGTCCTGTCGGTGCACAGCCCGCTGCCCGACCTGGTGGACCAGCTCAACCGGTACCGCCCTGCGCTCCTCGGCGGCTACGCCGGCGTGATCGCGCTGCTCGCCGGCGAACAACTGGCCGGCCGCCTGCGCATCGCCCCGGCCGTCGTGTCCCTGGTGGCCGAGGGCCTCAGCGACCGTGAACTTCGGCGCGTCGGCTCCGCCTTCGGGGCGCATGTCGTCAACACCTACGCCTGCAACGAGAGCCTCGCCCTGGGATACGGCTGCCCGCTCGGGTGGCTGCACACCCACAGCGACTGGCTGATCCTGGAACCTGTCGACGCCGACTACCGTCCAGTGCCGCCGGGCCAGGAGTCCTTCACCGTGCTGCTGACCAGCCTGGGCCGGTGGGCGCAGCCGATCCTGCGCTACGACCTGGGCGACAGTGTCCTGTGGCGTCCGGACCCGTGTCCGTGTGGAGACCCGCTGCCCGCGATGAGGGTCCGCGGTCGCGCCGCCGACCTGCTGTCCTTCCCGCGCCGGGACGGCGGAACCGCCCGCATCGTGCCCATGGCCTTCGAGACTCTCCTGGAGGGCCTTCCGGACATCGACCGGTTCCAGATCGTGCAGACGACGCCCACGACCCTGCGGGTGCGTATCCGGCCGGCCGCAGGAGCGGATCAGGACCGATTGTGGAACGCGGTGCGGACGGGGCTGGCCGCCCTGCTCACCGACCACGGGACGGACCGGGTGAGGATCGAGCGCGCCCATGAACCGCCTGAGCAATCGACAGGAGGTAAGTACCGGGTGGTCATTCCCTGCCCGTGACGCCCCGCGACGGGTCCTCGGGCGGCGCGCCGTGAGGTGGGACGCCGTGGTGCGCCGCCAGTGCCAGCAACGCAACGCGCAGCGGACCGGTCTCCAGCGCGGCGGCCGGTTCGAACCAGCGTGCAACGGCGGTTCCGCTCGCCACCCTGAGTGTGAAGCGCGCCAGACTGTCCGCCACCTCCGGACGGTCACTCAGGCCGAAGACGGCGCTCACAGAGTCCGTGGTCCAGGACAGCAGCGCGTCGCGGTAGTGGTGCACCTCGGCCACGGCCGCCGCACTGGCATCCTGCTGCACCATGCCCAGCCCGAGGAGCAGCCTCAGCCCGTGCGGATGGCGCTGGAACGCGTCCTTGACCTCGTCGAGAAAGGTGTCGAGACGCTGCGCGACGTCGGTGCCCGGCAACTCCACGGGGGGCAGGGCCGCCAGCAGAGCGGTCCTGGCGCGCTGCAGCACCGCGACGTAGATCCCCTCCTTGCTGCCGAAGTGCCAGTAGAGGGAGCTGACCGGCAGGCCGCACGCGGCGGAGATCATCGAGATGGACGTGGCGGCGTAGCCGTGCTGCGACATCAGGTCGCCGGCCGTGTCGAGAATCGCGTCACGGGACCGCGTGCCGCGGTGCTGGGCCGGTGCCTGCGTCATACTGCCGACTTTAGAGGAGCTCCGGTCCCAGGCGCCCCGGGAAAGAGAAGTCCGGGGCGGGGCCGGTCGTCCCCGGGACCTCCGTGAAAAAGGCGTAGGGGATGAGCCCTTGCGCTGTTCGTGGTGTCTTGGGCGCGGCTCGATGTCGGCCGGCGCAGGTCGGCTTTCGGTCACCAGGTATGCCACCGCGTTCGACGACGACGTGAGGCACGACGCCGTGCTCCGGCTCAAGGGCAGGAGCCGCCTGCCGGATCATTCGGGTTCGTCGTGGACGGGCTGCGCGTCGCCGGCGCGCGCCGCCTCGAGCTGCGCGGCGAACGCCAGGCCGAGGAACAGGGCGACACCGGTGATGTTCGCCCACAGGAGCAGCGCCATGAACGCCGTGAGCGGCCCGTACACGGCGCCGAACGAGCCGCTGCGCTCGACGTAGAGGGCCAGCAGCCACGTCGCGGCGATCCACAGGGCCAGGTGGACGGCGGAGCCGAACGCGAGCCAGGTGTAGCCGGGTTGGACCCGGCGGGGCGACCAGCGGAAGATCACGGCCGATGCCACCCACGCCATGGTGATCCCGAGCGGAATCTGCAGCCAGTGCCACCACCCCGGCACGGTGCCGCCGCCGAACGCCTCCACCGCGGCCTGGGCGATCGTGTCACCGGCGACCAGCACGAGGAAGCCGAACGCCATGGGCGCCCCTGCCGCTACCGAAAGGAACAGGCTCCTGCCGTACTTGGCGGTGAAGGGCCGGTCCCGCTCCACGCCGTAGATACGGTTCGCGCCACGTTCCACCTGCGCCATCGCCGACACCAGGCTGACGACGGCGAACCCGAGCCCCAGCCACATCGCCACCGCGCCCCCGGTGTCCGCTCCGGCGCTTCGCCGCCCCGCGGCCAGGGCGTCCTCGATCAGCCGGGAGCTCGCGCCGGGCGCGATCCGGGTGAGCATGAGTTCGACGGTGCGGCCGACGCTCTCGGTATGGAGGGTCGCCGCCAGGCCGACCAGGGCGATCGTGAACGGCACCACCGCGAGCGCCGTTTGGAAGGCCACCGCGCGAGAGTGGCTGAAGCCGTCGGCGTACCTGAAGCGGACGAAGGCGTCGACGAGCAGATCGCGCCCGCCGTACTGTCTCAACGCCGCCCACGCCTCGTCCCCGGAGAGTTCCTCGCCGGCCATGTCCCGTGTCTGCGGGACACGCTTCGCACTGCCCATTCGTCTCCGCTCTCGGCTCTGCGGCTGCTTCCCGGCCAGGTCCGGGCCTCTTGGATCACACTTCCCGGCAAACGCCCGCTTATCAGGGGCCCGATCCGGGCCCCGGTTGCAGCGGTCCGCTCTCCGGGACCCGGTTCGGCGGATCCCCTGCCCGGCACCCGGTTCCAGGGAGCCGGCATGCGCGGGAGAGCGTGCCGGCACGACGAGTCACAGAAAGCGGCGTATCGGGGTGACCGCCGCTTCGCGGAGGCGCTGGACGGGGGGGCGGCGCTTCCAGCGGCCATCGACGATACGTTCGCTGACGGCCACGTCCTCGTCGAAGTCGGCGTCGAGACGCGCGGTGAAGGTCTCGTCGAGGACGGCGAGCGTGAAGGACATCCGCAACTGGATCGCGGCCTGGAACACCGACCCGAAGCCCTACGTCTGGACCACGACAGCCGACGACATCCTCGAACGCCTCGCCTCATATCTGAACAGATTCCTGACTCAGAAGACTAGGGTGCTTGACCCGCCAATGGGACAGCGTCTTCGTCTCCCGGCCCTGCGGCCGGCCGGAGAGGCTGGACGGCGATCTCGGTGGCCGCGTCCCGCTGATGCGGAATGGTGACCGAGCCGTGTTGGAGCGCGACTGTTCGCGCGGGCGCCGGAATGCGGATGCCTTCCGCCAGGTACCGCTTGTGCAGACGCTTGATGAACTCGTGCTTGATCCGGTATTGGTCGCTGAACTCACCGACCCCCAGGATGACGGTCATGCCGATGCGGGAGTCGCCGAAGGTATGGAAACGCACGGCGGGCTCGTGGTCGGGGACGGCACCGGTGATCTCGGTCATCACCTCCACGACGACCTCGTTGGTCACCCGCTCGACGTGGTCCAGGTCGCTGTCGTAGCCGACGCCCACCTGTACGAGCAGGGTCATCTGCTGCTCGGGGCGGTTGTAGTTGGTCATGTTCGAGCCGGCGAGCCGGCCGTTGGGGATGATGACCAGATTGTTGGAGAGCTCACGGATCGTCGTCTGGCGCCAGTTGATGTCGACGACGTATCCCTCTTCGCCGCTGCTGAGCTTGATGTAGTCGCCTTGCTGGACCGTCTTCGAGGCGAGGATGTGGATGCCCGCGAAGAGGTTGGCGAGAGTGTCCTGGAGGGCCAGGGCGACCGCGAGACCGCCCACGCCCAGGGCGGTGAGGAGTGGGGCTATCGAGATGCCGAGGGTCTGCAGCACCACCAGGCAGCCGATGGCGAGGACAACGACGCGCGTGATGTTGACGAAGATGGTGGCCGATCCGGCGACGCCAGGGCGGGACTGCGTGACCGTACGCAACAGGCCGGTGATCACTCGGGCCGCCGTGATCGTCGTGACGAGGATGAGCAGCACGGTCAGGGATTGGTTGACGTGCCGCTGGACCGTCTTGGTCAGCGGCAGCACCTCGGCCGCAGCCGCCGCGCCCCCAGCTATCGCCGCCCACGGCACCAGCGCGCGCATCGCATGGACGATGACGTCGTCCCCGCTCCAGCGCGTTTTCGTCGCGTGCTTGCCCAACCACAACAGCAGCATGCGGAGAAGGAGCGCAACCAACAGGCCTGCGGCCAAGGCGACCCCGGCCACGATCACGTCGCCGAAGGTGAGGTCCCGGTTCATCGCTCGCCTCCCGAAGGACGCGGCAATCTGCCCACCGACCGGATTTGATTGTTCGTCACTTATACCTGCTCGAATCCAGGATGCATTGATCCCGCCGGACGTGCGTACGACATCGGGCGTGGACAGCTCATCCTGCCGCATACGCCTGGCCGCTCGTCACCGGGTCGGTGCAGACCGGCCGCTCTGCCGCAGGATGGCCGGCGGCGACGCTACGGAAGTCCCGCTGGGTCGCCGTCGAACGCAGGCCGCCGTCGCACGGTGCGGAGAATGCCCAGTAGCGCGGCTACCGCCCGAACTCGGCAGCCGCTCAGCAGGTCTCCGCATCGGACTCCACCAATGCCGGCCGCAGGGAGCCGTCAGGATGGGTTGCCCAGCTGATCCGACGGTCGATGCGACCTGTCGGTCTCTCGCCCGTCCGATTTTGTGTCCGGCCCGTGTGTAGACACGATGCGGTCTGAATGCCCTTCAGGTTGATGTCACCAGGACGGCGGGTCTTTCGAAGGCCGGCCCCTGGGGTGTCATGACCGCATCGGCGGCTGGACCCACCCCAGGGACCGCTCCACGGCTCGTTGCCAGCAGTCGTATTCGCGCTCCCGCCGTTCGGCATCCATGTCAGGCAGCCACTGGGCGGCCCGGTGCCAGTTGCGGCGCAGGACTTCCATGTCCGACCAGTAGCCGACCGCGAGGCCGGCGGCGTAGGCAGCGCCGAGCGACACGGTCTCGGCCACCAGGGGCCGTACCACGGGAACGTCGAGCACGTCGGCGAGGAACTGCATGAGCAGGTTGTCGGAGGTCATGCCCCCGTCCACCTTGAGCTGCTGCAGGGCGAGCGCGGAATCGGCGTTCATGGCGTCGACGACCTCCCGTGTCTGCCAGCCGGTGGCTTCCAGGACGGCTCGCGCCAAGTGGCCCTTCGTGATGTACGAGGTGAGGCCGACGATGACGCCGCGGGCGTCACTTCTCCAATGGGGTGCGAACAGACCGGAGAACGCGGGGACGATGTAGCAGCCGCCGTTGTCCTCGACGGTGCGTGCCAGGGTCTCGATCTCAGGTGCACTGTTGATCAGACCCAGTCGGTCGCGGAACCACTGGACCAGCGACCCGGTAACGGCGATCGGCCCCTCCAGGGCGTAGACCGCGGGCTGCTTCGCGATCTTGTATGCGACGGTGGTGAGGAGCCCGTGCCGGGATCGGACGACGTCGGAGCCGGTGTTCATGAGCAGGAAACTGCCGGTCCCGTAGGTGCACTTCGCCTCGCCGGGCGAGAAACAGGTCTGCCCGAACAAGGCCGCCTGTTGATCGCCGAGGGCGGCCGTGATCGGGATCCCCGGGAGCACGGAGCGGGCCTCGCCGTAGCACTCCGCGGAAGGACGGATCTCCGGCAGCATCCGGCGCGGGACTCCGAAGAACTCCATGAGCTCGCTGTCCCAGGTCAGCGTGCGCATGTCGATGAGCATGGTGCGGCTGGCGTTGGTGGCGTCGGTGATGTGCAGGCCGCCGTCCCTTCCACCGGTGAGGTTCCAGATCAGCCAGCTCTCCATCGTGCCGAACAGCACCTCGCCGTCCCGGGCACGCTGCTCCAGCCCGTCGATGTGATCGAACAACCAGCGGATCCGGGGCGCGGAGAAGTAGGTCGAGGGGGGCAGGCAGCAGCGTTCCAGGAAGAACTCGTCCCCGTGCCGGTTTCTCAGCTCGTCGACAAGCGGAGCGGTGCGGGTGTCCTGCCAGACGATCGCCTTCCCCAGTGGCACACCTGTCCGCCGGTCCCAGAGCACGGTCGTCTCCCGCTGGTTGGCGATCCCGATGGCGGCGATCTGCCCGGCGTCCACGCCGGCGTGGGACAGGGCCTCCGGCACCACGCGCTGCAGGTTGCGCCAGATCTCCACGGCGTCGTGCTCGACCCATCCGGGCTGAGGAAAGTACTGGCGGTGCTCTCGCTGGGCGACCGACACCAGCCCCCCGCGGTGGTCGAACAGGATGCATCGAGTGGAGGTGGTGCCCTGGTCGATGGACATCACATACCGTGCAACCATGATCGGGCCTGCCTTCCGATGTGTCGCGGCGCAGCGGGTGTCTACCAGCGCGCCGCGCCCAGTTCTCTGGAGATCGCCCGTGCGGCCTCCCTGAGCAAGGTGATCAGGGCCGGTTGGGGCCGGCCTCCTGAGTCGCAGATCCGCTCGACCGGGCCGGATACGCCGAGCGCGCCCACCACGAGGCCGCCGTGCCCCCGGATCGGCGTGGCGACTCCGGCGTCACCCATGCTCATTTCCTGCACCTCGGAGCCCCAGCCGAGCTCTCGAATCTCGCCGAGCGCCCGGCTGAGATCCTCGGGGAGCACCAGAGTGTGCCGGGTGTAGGCCTCCAGTCCGGCCTTCAGCAGAGGCTCGACGGGCGCGGCCCCGAAGGCCAGCAGGACCTTGCCGAGCGAGGAGGCGTGAAGCGGCAGCAGTGCGCCCACGTCCAGGGTCTGGAGGGTGTCGTCGGGCCGGAAGACGTGGTGGACGATGAGCACCTGCCCCTCCAGGGGGGTGCCCAGGCGGACGGCCTCCCCGCTGCGGGCGGCCAGGGCGTCGGCCCAGTTGAGGGAGCGCGACCGCAACTCGTTGACGTCGAGGTAGCTGGTACCGAGATGGAGCAGAGCCGCTCCGAGCTGGTACTTTCCGGTGGCAGCGTCCTGCTCCACGAAGTCCACATGCTGCAGGGTGCGCAGAATGCCATGAGCGGTGCCCTTGGCCAGTCCGAGCGATGACGCCACCTCGCCCAGTCCCAGCCTGCGGGGACCGGTGGCGAGCAGACGCAGGATCGCCGCCGCCCGTTCTATGGACTGGACCGGGCCGACCATAGGACGATCGTAGTCCGGTCTTCGCCCGAGGACCTCCGTTCGGCAATGCCGACCGTCGTTCATTGACCGACCGTCTCCACCTCCCTAGCGTTTCATCTCCCCGGCCACCGGCCGGCAGCGCTTCCGGAGGAGGACGGGCCATGACAGTGGCGCAGCTCGGCGCAGAGCTTCCCGACGACGTCACGTGTGTCTTTCCCCTGCCGCACGTCCCCGAGGCAGTCACGGTGATGCGTCGGCGCCTGCGCGCGGTCCTCGTCGACTGGCACCTGTCCGCAGACGTCGCTGAGGACGTGGTCCTGCTGGCCTCGGAGCTGCTCACCAATGCGATCGCCCACGCCCTGCCTCCGGCGACGCTTCGGGTGTCGCGGGTCCTGGTGGACGCTGTCCAGGCCGTACGCGTCGAGGTGACCGATGCGGGACCTGCGGCTCCGGCCGACCGGCCGGATTCCGGGCTCGACCCGGACGAGCACGGCCGAGGCATCGGAATCGTCATGGCGCTGTCGGCCAGGCACGGCGTGCGGGAGCGTGCCGACGGAAACACCTGGTGGGCAGACGTGGTCGTCGGGTGAGACGACTTCACCCGGCCGCCGGAGTGTGAGGGTCGGGCCCCCGTCGACCGAGGAAGTGGAAGCCGGGACGGGGGTGCATGAGGAAGTCGTGGTGCGAGATGTTCCACCCGTAGGCACCCGCCAGGGCGAACGCCACCCGGTCCCCGGCCCGCAGCCGAGGCGCCGGGACGCCACGGGCCAGGAGGTCCTTGGGTGTGCACAGCTGGCCCGTCAGCGTGACCCGGTCGTGCTGGGCAGCCGGACGGGGCCAGGGGTGCGGCCACGTGTCCACCGGGAGGATGGAGCAGGGCTGGTCGTGGCCCTTGGTCGCCGGGGTGCGGAGGTGGTGCGTGCCGCCGCGGACCACGGCGAACTCCTCACCGTGGCTGTGCTTCACGTCCAGCACCTCGGTGGCGTACCAACCGCAGTACGCGGCCATGGCGCGGCCCGGCTCGATGCGCAGGGTGACGTCGGGGTGGGCGGCCGTGAGGCGGCTGAGCCCGGCGCCGTACGCCGCCCAGTCGAAGCGCAGGCCAGGCGCGGCGTAGTCGACGGTCATGCCGCCACCGACGTTCACCTCGGCGAGGCGGACGCGGTGGCGGGCGGCCAGACCGGTCGCCCACGTCACGATGGATCCGGCGACCGCGAGCTGTTCGGGGGCGCGGAGGCCGCTGGCCAGGTGGGCGTGGACGCCGCGCAGTTCCAGATGCGGGTACGTGCCGTCGGTGAGCAGGCGGACGACGGTGTCGGCATCGGTCGGATCGAGGCCGAACGGGGTGGGCCGCCCACCCATCGCCAGCGAGCTGTCCACCAGTGAGTCGTCGGACACGGCGAGGTTGACGCGGAGCAGGAGCCCGGCCTTCGCATCCGCCCGCCGGGCCAGTTCCGCCAGCATGTGAAGCTCGTACACGCTCTCGACGTGGAAGCGTTCCACGCCCAGTTCCAGCGCCGAGGCGATCTCCGCCGGCGTCTTGCCTGGCCCGCCGAAAGCCAGCGGGCGGCCCGGTACCGCCTTGCGGACGTGGGCGAGCTCCCCGCCCGAGGAGACCTCGTAGCCGTCGACGTACCGGCCGAGCGCGGCCAGGATCTCCGGCTCCGGATTGGCCTTCGCGGCGTAGTACAGCTCGACGCGCTCCGGCAGGGCTGCCCGCACGGCGGCTGCGTGTTCGCGCAGCGCCGCCAGGTCGTAGACGTACGCCGGGAGCTCGTCGGCGGGCAGGGACAGGACGTGGTCACGCACCGCGGGGGTGAGGGGGGTCATCGGGCATCGCTCCATGGGTGACGGACGTCTTCGGCCAGCGGGGAAGGCAGACGGACGTAGCCGGCCTCGCGGTCGGCCTTGCGTTCCCAACGGGCCAGCAAGTTGGCTTTGGCGGGCAGCGGCATACCCGCGAGGAGGGCAGCGAGCCGTGGCGGGCAGCCGTACCGGTCGGCGTACGCCTGGAGGGTGGCCCGGACCTCGGCCCACAGGGCGCGCTCGGTCCGCAAATGCAGGTCGGCGACCGCGGCGAGCATGTCGGCGACGTGGTTGACCACCAGGCAGTAGACGACCCGGTCCCAGCCGCGCTGCGCGTCGTACGTCATCGGGCCGGCGACCTCCGCGGGCAGCGCGCCGAGGGCGTCGGCGTGGCGCTCGCGGACGAGCTTGGCGCCCTCCAGATCACGGAAGAGGACTTGGGCGGGCATGCCCACGTCGTCGACGCAGACGAGGACGTTCTGCAGGTGCGGCTCGAGGACGAGGCCGTGGTCGAAGTAGGCGGCCAGGACGGGTGGGACGAGCAGCTTCAGGTACGCCGACCACCAGTCCAAGGCGGTCCGGGGCCCTGCTCCGTCGAGGAGCCGGGAGATGTGGCCGGGACCCGTCGGGTACTCGTCGGCGACGGCCGCCGCGAGCAGCGGCGTGGTGCCGGGCAGCAACCTCGCGGACAGGCCCTCGCGGACGATCACGCCGAAGCCTTCGAGCAGGGTGCGGTCCGGAGCACCGCCGGGCCCCGGCAGCAGCAAGCTTCGGTAGGCGGGCTCGCGGAGCACGGCGCTGCCGGGGAAGCGCGTGGCCATGGAGTTCAGGACCGGCTCCAGCAACCGGGTCATGGCCACCGCGCCGGACAGCTCGTAACAGGCGTTCTTGCGCAGGCAGTTGGTGATGCGGACATTCAGGCTGAACTTCAGGAACGTGTCACCGTCGTACAGGGTGCGTACGGACGCGGTGGCGGCGAATGGCTTCCCGGCCCGGCCCAGGTCGAGGATGTCGCCCCGCTCGACGGCCGCGCGCAGCCCGGGGTGTCCGCTCAACATCTCGTACTGCCACGGGTGGGCGGGCAGCAGCCGGTAACCGGCCGGGACGTCGGAACCCAGCCGGTCGAGCACATCGGCGGAGCCGCACTCGGCGGTCTCCTGTGCCATCAGGTGCTCGCGCACCGCGAGGTGGCGGAGCGGGAAGGAGGACCCGGTCTCGGGCGCGTACGACAGCCAGGAGGCGGGGTCGCCGGTGCGGGCCTTCGGCGTCGGGTGGAAGCGGTGGCCGAACAGCAGGGACTGCTCGGAGGCCAGATAGGTGGCGAGCCTGTCCGCGACCGTGCCGTCCGGCCGGGCTCGTGCGGCGCGTACGTCGAGAGCGGCCTTGATCGCCTGGTGGCTGGAGGCGATCTGGTCCAGGAACTCCTCGTTGCGCACGCCCGTGCGCGACGACAGCTCGTCCCGCGCGTACGCGGCGAGGCGCCGCCAGTCGATCTCCACCCAGTCCCCGTCGTGCTGCTCCCGCACCGACCCGGTGAAGCGGTGCGCGCCCAGCAACGACGTACGCCGCAGGGCGACGCGCAGCAGCACGCCGCGGCGGGGGAGGCGCAGCAGCAGGTGGCCGTCGGTGACGGCGGTCTGCTGCTCGGGGCCGGGCAGCTCTCTCAGCAGGCAGTTGAGGAGGGTGTGGGCCACGGCGTCGTCCGCGGTGGGAAGCCCGCTGGGGGCGGCGGAAACAGGGGTGGTACCGATCGAATCGGTCAGGGACATCGACGACTCCAGCGGATCCGGACAGAGCAGAGGTGCAGGAACGGAACGGCGACGCCGACACGGCGGCCACGGCGACGCCGGTCAACACCGGCGCGGTGCGGCCGAAGAGGCGGTTGCCCGTCCCCGCCCCCGCGCATGCGGCGACCGCTCGGTGAACCCGAGGGCGGCGGTGTTCGCCGTGGTCGGCCGGACCCTTGGAGTGTGCTCACCGTGCCTTCGCCGCCGGCAGAAGGTAGTTGGGTCCGGTGGTGTAGTGCTTGTTGATGTCGGCGGCGCCCGAACGCTCCTTGGTGAGCAACGTGCCTGCGGTGACCATCGCCTTGACCGGGAGATCGTGACCGTCGAGCACGGCGGCGCGCAGGATCGCGCCGGGCTCGCCCGCCGGGCTGCCGAGCCGGTCGACGGCCTCGGTGAGCCGGTCGCGTACGAGGTCCAGCAGCGACTCCAGCGGGGCGCGGCCGCGCCGGGCGAGACCGAAGGCGTAGGCCCCCGCGCACAGGTGGAGGGTGATGGTGGTGAACAGGTCGGTGACCGGCCTGTCGTCCTCGCCGAAGATCCGGGCGTCGTCGAAGTCGGACGGGTTCGGCGCGTCGGCGCCGAGGGTCTCGCGCATGCGGGCGGTGTTGATACGCGGGCCGTCGTTGTCCTTGAGCAGCAGCCGCAAACGGGTGCGGTCGTCTCCGTCCCGGTCCAGTACCAGTGAGATGTTCTGCTGGTGCGACTCCAGCGCGATGCCGTAGCCGAGGAGCGCGGTCTGCCAGTCGAAGAGCAGGGTGAGGCAGGCGTCGAGCAGCGCGAGCGGGTCGCCGCCGTAGAAGCGGTCGGCGAGGTGGTCGATCACCATTCCGCCACCGGGCGCCTCGCTCAGCAGAGCGGCCATGGGCGTGACGACGGCGTCGTCGAGTCCGGCGGGGTAGCGGCGCACGAGCACGGCAAGGACTTCGTGTCCGGCATGGGCGTACACCGTCTCGTCGGCGTGCAGGACCGTGTCACGGAAGCGCGGCTCGCGGGCGATCACCGTTTCCAGCAGGCGCTGGCCGGCGGCCCCGTCGACGAGCGTGCCCGGCTTGATGGTGCGGCGGTTGCGCAGGCCCAGCGTGGCGGTCGTGAGCGGCAGCTTGAGGTGGATGGTGGGGTCGGCGGCGAGCGCCACCGTACGCATCGACAGAGTCGGTACCACCTCCAGATACGGGTGGTCGGCGAGCACGGCACGGTCCTCGAGGCCCGTCGCCCTCAGCGCGTCGTGCAGGGGCGCGCCGGCGGTGAGCGGGTGGACGGGGAGAGCGACATGGCTGTGGAAGAGCTCCGGCAGGCCGAGGATCGCGGGCGTGGGCCACCGGTCGGGCAGCCGGGCGGGGCCCCCGGGCACGGTGAGGACCTCACGCGGCACGGCGATCCAGCGCAGCGCGAAGCGGGGGTGGAACTCGGGGCCGTAGGCGCGCAACTGCTCCTCGCCGAGGCCTGAGCGTCCTCGCGCGGTGGGGTAGACCGGGTGGTCGTGGCGGGCGGCGAGGGTGTCGTGGGCGAGGCCGCCGGCAAGGCCCGTCCAGTGGGCGGGGTCGGCTCCGTAGCGGTCGGTGAGCCGACCGGCGACCTCCTCGCGGGTGCGGGCATGCAGCCGCATCGTGGTGAGGGTTTGGCGGCACTCCGCGGCGAACGCGGCGAAGCCGGCCCGGTCGGCGGGGGGCGCGAGAACGCTCAGGGCGTCCAGCACATCGTCGTGGGAGGTCAGCTCGCGACCGTCCGACTCCCGTACGAGCAGCGGCAGTCGTGCGGTGTACGTGCTCTGGAAGCCGTCCTCGACGACCGGGAGCAGCAGGGCGTCGCCGTCCGCGTCGTGGGCCAGCCGCAGCCAGAGGCCGTCCTCCCGCACCACCGGCGTGGAGCGGGTCCTCAGGCCCACGACGTCCTCGCGCAGCAGCGCACCGAGCACGCGCAGCAACAGGTCCCACTGGGCCGGGTCGACGGCCGTGGTGGTCGCCGTCATGGGGTGATCTCCCAGCGCTGAGCGGCGAGGAAGTCGGCCGCGACGCGGTCGATGGTTTCCTGATCGGTGCCGGTGGCCCGGAGCACGCCGAGATAGTCGCGGTTCGTGTGGTAGAGATCGTGCCGCTCGCCGACCTGGCGAAGCGGCCGGTACGTCAGGTTCACACCGTCCACGACGAGGTCGGCGGCCGCCGGGGCTGATGTCAGCGTGCCTGCCCTGTTGGCACACGGGCAATCGAGCCGGGCTGCGCCGTCGGTACGGGCGCCCAGGTCGGCGGGCAGCGGCTCGCCCAGGTGCGTACGGAGTATGTGCTCGAAGAGCGGGATGTCCAGCAGCTGGGCCAGCAGCAGATCGCACTGGTCCCCGACGGCACGGTAGTTGACCTCGATGATCCGGGCACGGCCCTCGTGCACCACGAACTCGGTGTGGCACGCGCCGAAGCCGACACCGAGCGCGTCGAGCTGGGCGAGGACCTGCCCCACGACCGGCTCGGGGTGAGCGGCCACGAAGGTCATCCGCTCCTCGATGAAGTACGGCGGGGCGGACAGCTCGGTGTGGAAGCCGCCCAGGACGTGGCGTACGCGACCATCGCCGAGGGTTTCGAGGGTGTACAGCTCACCGGCCAGGTACTCCTCGACGACCAGCGCCGCCTCCGGGCGCCGCTCCTGGATCTCCTTGCAGCGCAGCAGGAGATCCTCGGGGCCGTCGGCGAGCACCACGTCCTCGCTGGCCACGCCCTCGCGGGGCTTGACGACGCACGGGAACGGCACGTCGAGGCGTGTCAGTACGGCCGGGTCCTGGCCGACGGCCAGCTCGGTCGACCACACCGTGTCGGCCCCGGTCCCGGCGAGGTGGCGGCGCATGTGCGCCTTGTCCTTGGCGCGCAGCGTGGCTTGCCAGGGCTTGGCGGCGAGCCCGAAGTAGTCGGCGGCGAGGGCGGCCTGGGTCTGCAGGTGGTCGCTGTTGGTGAAGACCGCGTCAGGCGTGTGGTGGGTCGCCGTCCGGGTGATGACCGCGCGGAAGTCGCGTACGTCGCACTCCAGGACCTCGATGTCCGGATACGTGCGGCGGTGGGTCCGAGGCTGATCGGTGAGCACGGTGACGTCGATGCCGAGCCGGGCGGCGGCGGGGAGGAAGCCTTCGGTGACCGAGTCGGTGGGGTTCAGTGCGAGCAGGTACAACCGCATGGGCGGTGGCCCCTTCCCGGTCGAGGACGTGGGGACGTCGGCGTGGGCAGAGGTCGGTGACGGCGCAGGCACCGACCGGCCTTCGTCCTCGGCGCGGCAGCCGAAGTTAGGTCAACCTAAGTTATCAACTTCCGTACGGCTCATGGAAATCGACCCCCTTGATCGCCGGGGCGGGTCTCCGACTAAGGTAAGCCTTACCTTTTGTTTGTGACCCGAGCTTGCCGCTCCCTGAAGGACTGCCGATGACCATGGCCACAGGTGCCGCGACAACCGGCCCTGCCGTGACCGCGGCCTCCACGCTCGCCCGCACGTACCTCGACCTCGTGGCCTCATGCGAAGCGCTGAACGTGCGGATCGCTTCCGAGGCATCCCAAGCGCTCCTCGACGGGGCCGAACTGACGCGGAGCGACAAAGCGCTGGACGCCTTCATCGACGCCGAGGCCGACCGCATCCGGGAACATCACAGACATGCGCCCCGCAGGGACGTTGCCGCCTCCCGCGCCCTGCACGACTACCTCTGGTCCGTCACTCTGCTGATGAGCGGCGCTTGGTACCTGGAACGGCGCGTGCCGCGCATCGCCCCGCAGGACGTCCGCATCGACGTCGCGGCGGCCGCGTTCGAGATCGTCCCGGACT
>NZ_JBSGZJ010000021.1:0-36213 GCF_053610925.1 Streptomyces sp. NPDC054847
GCCGCGTGAGCGGCAGGGCCAGACTCGTTGTGTGGCGATGGGTGAATGGGTGGGCGAGACCGTCGGGCCGGACGTGTGGGAGACGTGCCAGGGGTTGATCCCGGCCGGGAGTGTGTTCGCGTTCCTGGCCGAGCATCGCGGTGAACTGTTCCCGGCGGCGATGTTCGTGGACATGTATCCGTCGGCGAACGGGCGGCCGAGCATGCCGCCGCAGATTTTGGCCGCTGCGATCACCTTGCAGGCCCTGCACGGGCTGTCGGACTTCGAGACGGTCCAGGAACTGCGGTGCGACCTGCGGTGGAAGGCCGCATGCGGCCTGGGCCTTCATGACATGGCGTTCGATCCGTCGCTGCTTGCCTACTTCCGCCGCCGGCTGGCCCGTTCCGCCCGCCCGAACCGCATCTTCGAGGCCGTACGCGAGGTCGTGAAGGCAACCGGTGTCCTCAAGGGCAAGCACCGCCGGGCGCTGGACTCCACTGTGCTGGACGACGCGGTCGCCACCCAGGACACCGTCACCCAGATCATCGCCGCCGTCCGGGCGGTGATCCGCGAAGTTCCCGGGGCCGCCGAAGTGGCAGCGGTGCAGTGCACCGCCCACGACTACGCCGACCCGGGCAAGCCGAAGATTGCCTGGAACGACGAGCAGGCCCGCGCCGAGCTGGTCGACGCGCTGGTCACGGACGCGCTGCGGCTGCTGGGCCACCTGCCCGAGGAGCAACTCGGGGAGAAAGCCGCGAACGCGGTGGGCATCCTGGCCCTGGTCGCCGGACAGGACGTCGAGCCCGCCGAGGACTCCGACGGTCGCGACGGACGCTGGCGCATCACCCGGGGCACCGCCCCGAACCGGATGGTCTCCACCGTCGATCCGGAAGCCCGGCACGTCCACAAGACCCGCAGCCACCAGCAGGACGGCTTCAAGGCCCACCTCGCGGTGGAGCCCGAAACCGGGTTATACACCGCCGTCGCCCTGCGGCCCGGCTCCGGGCCCGAGCACCATGAAGCCGCAGTGGGTCTTGAGCTGCTCGCCGACGAGGACACCCCAGTGGACGCCTTCGGTGACACCGCCTACTCCACCGGCAACGCCCGCCAAGCCCTGGACCGGGCCGGACACCGGCTGTTCCTCAAGCCCGCCCCGCTGCGGCCCGCCGTCCCCGGCGGCTTCACCCTCGACGACTTCGCCATCGACACCACAGCCGCCGTCGTGACCTGCCCCGCCGGACACGCCGTGGGCCTGTCCGACCCCGGCGGGCAGTACCACCAACGCAAAGCCTCCTTCAGCGACTTATGCACCGGGTGCCACCTGCGCGAACAGTGCACCAAAGCCAAGGCCGGACGCATCCTGACCATCCGACCTCACCACGACCTCCAAGCGGCCGCCCGCCACCAGGCCGCCACCGACCCCGGCTGGCAGGCCGACTACCGCCGCTGGAGACCACCGGTCGAACGCGCCGTCGCCTGGCTCGTCCACCACGGCAACCGAAAACTCCGCTACCGCGGCACCCTCAAGAACGACACCTGGCTCCACACCCGAGCCGCCGCCCTCAACCTCCGCCGACTGATCAACCTCGGACTCACCCACATCGAGGGCGCCTGGCACCTCGCCCCAGCCACCACATAACGAAGAGGGGCCATCCGGCCTCCGGCCGGACAGCCCCTCAACAAGATCTTCATCAGTCTTCTAGGGCGTGTATCGAATGTGCTGGTCACAGCCACTCATTGATGGCAGCTACGAGGACGGTCGCCTCGTAGCGGACCGCGAGCTTGTCGTATCTCGTGGCCATGGCGCGGTGTCCTTTGAGGCGATTGATGCCGCACTCGACCGCGTGACGTGCCTTGTAGTCCTCGGGGTCGAATTTCGGTGGCCGGCCGCCCCAGGAGCCGCGGTTCTTGCGGTTACCGGCCTGGTCGGCCTTGTCCGGGATGGTGCAGCGGATGCCACGCCTGCGCAAGTAGGCACGGTTCTTGCGGGAGGCGTACGCCTTGTCGGCCCGCACCCGCCTCGGCAGGGTCCGCGGCCTTCCGGGCCCGAGGCGGGGCACCCGGACACGCCCCAGGACCGCCTCGAACTGCGGGGAGTCACCGCGCTGACCGGCCGTGGTCACGATCGACATGGGCTTCTGCCCCTGCTCGACGGCCAGATGCAGCGTGGTGGTAAGACCACCACGCGAGCGTCCGAGCCCGATCGTCCGGCTCGACGGTGAGCCCGCCGGGCGGCTCCTTTTGCAGGTCCCCCTTTTCCGTGCGTCGGCGGCGTGCTGATGGGCCCGGCAGACCGTGGAATCGACGTTGAGGTCCCAGGTGATCAGTTCCTTGGCATCAGCCCGGGCATGGAGCGCGATGAAGATCCGCTGCCAAATGCCGTCCCGCTGCCAGCGGCGGAACAGGTCGTACGCCCGGCCCCACGGTCCGTACTCCTTGGGTATGTCCCGCCACGGGATGCCGGTGCGGACCCGGAAGCGTATGCCGTCGATCAGTTGCCGCCTGTCCGTATCGGCGGCCGTCCTGGCTTCTTGCCCTTCGGCAATAGCGGCTTCAGCACCGCCCATTGCCCGTCCGTCAGATCTCCGCGTGCCACGAGCCAAGATCATCTCACGTGCGAGACCCACTTTCGATGGACCCTAGAGCAGAACAAGGGGGTCTCCGGCCCGCACCTGTCCTGGCGACACGACCGTGGCAAGCCCATCCAACCGCATGTCGTGCGCTTTCGTGATGGCCCGCAATACCAGCGGGGAGTGGGGAAGGTCCTGCTGAGCCTCGTTGGTCATCACGCATCGCTCACTCGATCGCACGAAATCAATGCACACCGCGTCGCCGATCCGCGCCTTGCTCCCGAACCATTCGTCCTCAACGAACGGAGGGGTGCCTGGTGGTGTGCGTACCACGAGGTTCGGCCGGAAACGTCGCTCATCGACGGGAACATCGGGAACCGCCGAACGCACCCAGTCAAGGGTGGCGGTGGTCAACACGCTTATAGGCAGCTGGTCGAAGTGAGAGATTGCTCCCTCGCGGGCTATTTCGACGTCGTCGCGACCGAGGTAGCGACGAAGGTAGGCACTCGGATCCGGTACCACCGCGCCTCGCGGGTCCAGCAGTTCAGGCTCACCAGCGTGGTCCACGTAGCGGGAACGCAGATGCAGCAGGCCCGGCATCCTGCGGAAGCGACGAGTGTTCTTCCCCGAGCCGAACTTGCCCTGAGCGTCGCGCACCGCGAAGAGACGGTCGCCGACAAACCCCCTCGCCTCTACCTCCGCCCGGTGGAGCAACTCGCCCCCTGTCGACTTGATCGGATATCGCCAGATTCGTTCGATCACGCCTACCTCGATCATCATCCGAATGAGGCTACAAGAGCGAGGGTGCGCTCACTTTCGACACACGCTTTGAAGCGTGTTGCAGAAGGTCGAGTCCGGGCAGGTCAGAGCTGATTTGGGGCCGGTCTGCTCATGCGGCGAGGGCAAGGTTGTGCATGTGGGCGACGGCTTGGACTGCGTGGTGGAGACCGCTGCCGCGCTGTCGGCAGTCGCGGAGGATCTTGTAGTGCTTCATGCGGGCGAAGGCGTGCTCGACATGGGCGCGCACTCGTCGGTGCTCGGCGTTGTCTTCCTCCTCGCCCGGCAGCAGGGTCCGGCCCGGGCGTTTGCGATGCGGGACGACGAGTCGGGTGTTGATGTAGGCGCCGTCGCCGAGCACGGTCACGCCCCGGCAGTGCTGGGCCAGGCCGGCGTCCCAACACGCTTTTGCATCGGCGGTGGTGCCGGGCACCGGCCTGGCCGCGGCGATCACGAGTCTCGTGTCGGCGTCGATGATGACCTGCACGTTTGCCGAGAACCGGTAGTTGCGTGAGGAGGCTCCGGTCGTGCGGTCGCGGACCGGGATCAGGGTGCCGTCCACGATCCACAGCCGCTCGACCGCGCCGACTGGACGGGTGGCGGGCTCGATCGCCAGCAGCGGCCGCAGCCGTTGAATGACGCGGCACACGGTCGCAGGAGACACTCCGAAGAGCGGCGCGAGCTGCCGCATGGTGAGGTTCGTCCGGTAGTAGACGGCCACCAGCAGCACCCGGTCCGCCAGCGGCAGGCACCAGGGCCGACCCCCACCCGGTCCGTTTCCCGCCTGTTCCCGCGCCACCTTCAGCAGCCGTTCGAACTGCCGCATCCGCAGCCCGGTGAACGTCTCCACCCACAACGGCTCAGCCCGCAACACCCTACCCATACAGGGGAAATGCCCGCGTCGTAGCCTTCTGCAACACGCTTCAGGCGCCGGGCGCCTTGTAGCGCACGTTCGCGGCCTTGCGCAGGGCGTCCATCGTTTCGTCGACCGTCAGGAGGACGGTCGTCTCCAGTGAGCTGAGCGCTCCGCCGCCGGTGATCGCCAGGGCGACCGCTGCCATGGACACGTTGTCGGGGGCTTCCCACAGGGTGTAGCCGTCGTGCTTGCCGAAGGCGTACCAGAATCCGTGGAGCTTTCCGCCGACCGATTCGATGTACGCCTGAGCGGCCCCTCTGCGGTCCTCCGGGTTGCCGATCATTCTGGCCCAGCTCTCCGGCGTGTAACTGAATCTCGACAGATAGAGCGGCATGGTCTCTCCCTCTCGTCGCCGGTCCGGGCGAGGTGCGGACGGGCGTCGAACATTAACCGGCGGCGCCGGCCGGGAAAGGGTGCCGCGCGACCCGTGCCAGGTGATTCCCCCGATAGGCCCGGCAGCGTTTCGCGGGGTTCCTCAGCCGCACTCGCGGGCTGCCTCCGCCGGGCAGGACCGGGTGAAGCTCCTCACTGATTCGGAGCTACTTCTGGGGCATGAGTGGCGGAAGGGAGGGAAAGCGCTCCCCACGAAGCTCCCAGAGCCCCCAAGGGCAGCAACGGAAGGAGACGACTGTGTTGATGGCCCACCCCGTCATCCTTGGAAACCTGGTCGAGCAGTACGAGA
The DNA here is from genome assembly GCF_053610925.1 of Streptomyces sp. NPDC054847. Lineage (NCBI taxonomy): Bacteria > Bacillati > Actinomycetota > Actinomycetes > Kitasatosporales > Streptomycetaceae > Streptomyces > Streptomyces sp. NPDC054847. The sequence continues at coordinate 4,925 of NZ_JBSGZJ010000021.1, forward strand.
CGCTGAAGGTCCTGCACGCCGAGAACGGCAGCGCCGAGAGCCGGCAGCGTATGGACGACATCGCCTACACCCTGTGCGTCTCCACCGGCACCGGGGACATCGACGCGGCATTGATCGCAGCCCGCCACCGGCTGCCCGGCGCCCGGCCCGAGGACGATTCTCTGCTCACGGCCTGAACGACCGCATCGGGCAGGCGTGACGGCGCGTCCTCGGGCAAGAAGAACGGCCATGGGAACGCTGAGCCGATGGGAACTCGCCCTCGAGCGCAAGCAGGGCGCGCTGCTGGCCAAGATGTTCCACAGGGAGCCCGTGGAACTGCTCGACACCCTGCGGCGCGAATGCGACGACCACGCCGTGGTCTGCAGCGAAAGCCGTGTCGTGGTGCCGAACGCCTACGAGATCGAGCTCGCCGACAGCGTGCACAGAGAACTCGCCCGCAGGGAAGAGGAACTGGGCCAGGCGCTGATCGACACACTCGCCCGTCACGGTGAGGAGAAGGGCTACGAATGGGCCGGCCCGCTCACGGTGCACATCACCGACACCGCCGCCGCGCATCTGCCCAACGGGCGCTACCGGGTCTCCAGCACCCCTGCGCCGCAGGTCCGCGCGGACTCGTTCCCGCCGCACTGAACTGCCGCCCCCGTCAGGGCCCGTCGTGGCCCGCGGTCCGCTCGTGCGTGGCTGCTACGACGGGACGGCGGCAGCGGTGTGCGGCTCGTCGGTCTCCGGCTCCCGGGGCGGTTCGCTGAGCTGCTCGCGTACGTAGTTCCAGACGACCGCGATCAGCGCGGCGACCGGTACGGCCAGCAGGCTGCCCACGATGCCGGCCAGGCTGCCGCCCAGCGTCACCGCCAGAAGGATCACCGCCGCGTGGAGCCCCAGCCCGCGGCTCTGGATCATGGGCTGGAAGACGTTGCCCTCGAGCTGCTGCACGACCACGATGATGGCCAGCACCATCAGCGCGTCCGTCAGGCCGTTGGAGACCAGTGCGATGAGTACGGCGACGAAACCGGCGAACAGGGCGCCGATGATCGGCACGAACGCGGAGACGAAGGTCAGCACCGCGAGCGGGAGCACCAGCGGTACGCCGAGAATCCACAGGCCGAGGCCGATCAGGACGGCGTCGAGCAGACCGACGGCCGCCTGGGAACGTACGAACGAGCCCAGGGTCTCCCAGCCGCGCTCCGCCACGGTCGGGACGTCGGTGGCGAGCCGGCCGGGCAACTGACGGGCGAGCCACGGCAGGAAGCGCGGGCCGTCCTTGAGGAAGAAGAACATCAGGAAGAGCGCCAGGACGGCCGTGACCACGCCGTTGACCACGGTGCCCACTCCGGTGACCACGGCGGAGACCATGCTGCCGACGCCTTCCTGGGCGCGGGCCACCGCGCTGTCGAAGGCCTGGTTGATCTGGGCGTCGCCGATGTCCAGCGGCGGTCCGGCGGCCCATCCGCGCAGCTTCTGGATGCCTTCGACCACGCCGTCGGTCAGCTCGCCGGACTGGGACGCCACCGGCACCGCGATCAGTGCCACGACGCCTGCGGCGACCGCGAGGAACAGTACGGTCACCGTCGACGCGGCCAGGGCGGGAGGCCAGCCGTGCCGGCGCAGGAAACGGGCCAGGGGCCACGTGAGCGTCGTGAGGAGCAGGCCGACTATGAGCGGCCACACGACCGACCACATCCGGCCAAGTACCCACAGGGCCACCGCGGTCGCCACGAGGACGAGCAGCAACTCGACGGAGATACGCGCCGACGTCTTGAGCGCGGCGCGGGTTCTCGTGGAACTCAACGTGACAGACATGGGATCACCCTATTGGCACTTGCTTCGCGCTTCGTCATCGCGGCTGTTCCGAGGACGTTGGGCGACGGTCCGACGGCGCGCACGGGACAGGGTGCCCCGGCCCCCTTTCTCCGGCGAGCTGTGTGGGCGGTGCTCTCCGAGACTTGTACGGTGGCCGCGGTGCGGCATCGATCACGGAGGGGGCGGCGGTGCTCGGGCACAACATCCGTCATGCGCAGGGGAGTCGGCGAGCCACACGGGGGTGCGACCGGTGACCGGTCACCGCTCGGTGGGCCTGGCGGCAGCCGCCGCGGCATTCGTCGCTTTCTCCGGATACATCGCCACCGAGCTCATCGAACGCAGTGCCCCACCGGTGAAGCCACCCTCGCCGTACACGGCACCGAAGCCTTCCCCCGACTGCGGCACGCCGGAGCTCGACCCGGTGCACTGTCCCTTCGGTGGCGGCTGCCCCACGCCGGCAGCGACCGTCGCCGCCCCGGCGGCCGGAACGATGCCTGTGCCCGACACCACGTCGCAACGCCCCGCAGACAGATTCCTGTTGGAGCAGAAGATCTCCAACTGCGTGGAGGACAGGGCCGTCTACGTGGACTGATCCGCGCCCGCACGGGCGCTCGCGGTGCCGCTGAGCCTCATCCGAGGGCCCCCGGTCCGCGGCGCACCCGGGCTTGCCCTGAGGGCCCGTCCACTCCACACGCACGACACCCGGCACCGCACCCCGGAGTCCTCTTCGGGCAACCTCCACTTCCGCTGCGCCAACGACGCGTAACGGCCGTCGGCACGACGGCACCGTGGCGCTCGACCAGGGTGCCGTGTCCCTGCCCCGACGGGCGCGTGCTCACCGCTCCAGTTTCTTGTGCGCGCTCTCCGGCAGCCGCAGATACACCGCCGACGAGACGAGGCACAGCACCGCGACGTACCACGGAAACAGGCCCGGACGGTCCAGGTCCTTGAAGAGCGTGCCCACGTACGGGGCCGTGCCGCCGAAGACGGCGACCGTCAGGGAGTACGGGAAGCCGATGCCGGCCGCCCGTACCCGTGCCGGGAACACCTCGGCGTTCACGGCCGCCGAGACCGACGTGAAGCCGGTCAGCAGGACCATGCCCGCGCACTGCACGAGCAGCAGCGACAGGAACGAGCCGTTCACCGCCCGCAGCAGCGGCACGCTCAGCACCGCGAAGCCGACCCCGAAGAACAGCAGCGACGGCTTGCGGCCGAAACGGTCGGACAGCAGCCCGCCGACCGGCTGGAGCAGGGTGAAGAACGCCAGCGACAGCGTCCCGGCGAGCAGGGCGTCCGCCTTGTCGATGTCCGTGGTGAGCTCCGCGTACGTCGGCAGGTACGACGTCCACGTGTAGTACGCGAGCGTGCCGCCGGCCGTGATGCCGCAGATCAGCAGCGACTCGCGCGGATGGTGCCGCAGCGCGTCGAACAGGTGTGGACGCGGGCCCTGTTGCTGCTCCGCGCTCCGCGTCTCGTGGGCGCTGCGCCTGATCCAGAAGCCGACGAGGCTGAGCAGGGCGCCGATCACGAACGGCACGCGCCAGCCCCAGCCGTTCATCTGCCCCTGAGCGAGCACGCTCACCAGCAGGGCTGCGACACCGGACGCGGCGAGCTGCCCGATCGACGTGGAGACGTACTGGAACGACGAGAACAGCCCGCGTCGTCCCGGCCCCGCCGACTCGACCAGGAAGGTGGTCGACGCGGCGAACTCGCCGCCGACGGAGAGGCCTTGCAGCAGCCGCGCCAGGACCAGCACCACGGGCGCGAGGATCCCGGCGGCGGCGTACGTCGGTGTCAGGCCGACCAGCAGGCTGCTGCCGCCCATGAGGAGGATGGTGACCGTGAGCGCCGCGCGCCTGCCGTGCCGGTCGGCGACCGCGCCCATGACCAGCCCGCCCACGGGGCGCATGAAGAACCCGACGGCGAAGACGGCGAACGTCGACAGCAGTGGCACGAGCGAGTTGCCGGAGCTCTCGGGGAAGACCTGATCGGCGATGTAGGTGGCGAGGAACGTGTACGCGTACCAGTCGTACCACTCCACCGCGTTGCCGACGGAGGCCGCGAGCAACTGCCGTACGGGGTGCACGGCGGCGGCCGTGGTGACCGTCGGGGCGGGAGCCGTCTGGGGCGGGGGCGTTTCTCGCGGTGGGATCTTGGCCATGGTCACGGCCTCCCCAACTCAGGGCGCCCGCACGCATGGTGCCGCGACGCCGCCGGACGACGTCCACAGACCGGAGTGCGGCGGACGCCCGCCCTGCTGCTACCGCCCTTCGACGGTGTCGAGGTGCGTGCCCACCGGCCCGCCCGCCGTGGCCGGCAGTTCGACGGAGAGGTGTGCGGACAGTGCGCGGAGGAAGTCGGACGCGTCGAATATCTCGCCGGCCGAGGCGACGCCGACCGTCCTGGTCCGTCCCGTGAGGATGCGGTCGACCGCTTCCACCGCGAGCGGCGCGGTGACGGCGTAGATGTCCTGGCCCCTCGCCACGGCCCGCCGCTCGTTGCCGCCGGAGCGCACGACGACGTCGACCAGGAAGGTCTGCGCGGACCGCCCGTCCTCGTCGACCGCGGTGGGAGCCGGCGTGTCCGGCGCGGACAGGTCCCGGGCCGCCTCGACGGTCATGTAGGTGCGCACTTCCGGGATGGACAGATGGCTGGGGACGGTGACGACGTCGGCCATCGTGAACTCCCCGATGACCTCCCGTGTGCCCAGCGGGTCGGGGAAGGGCCACTTGAGGGTCGTCGCCTCGTCCTGGCGGTAGTCCAGCCGACCGTTCCGGTAGACGACGCGTGCGCCACCCCGCCGCTGCCGGGAGACCGCACCCGCGTCCCGCGTCCCGCCGGTCGGCTGCCAACTGTTCAGCCCGTACGCGACGTGCGCCTCGTCGGCAGTCGCCCACTCGCCCATCGCCGCGGTGGCCAGCAGGTCACCGAGGGCGCCGAAGAAGGCCATCGCGGGGACGACCACGGCTCCCGCGGCGCGGGCACGGTCCGTGAAGTGCGCGAACGTGTCGACGTTGGCCTCGATCTCGGCCGCCACGTCCACGTACGGGATCCCGGCCCGCAGCGCCGCCTCGATCACGGGCGCGGCAGTCGTGGCGAAGGGTCCGGCACAGTTGATCACCGCTGTCGCCCCGGCCAGCGCGCGGTCGAGCGCCGCCGGATCGTCGACCGACGCCGGCCGGGCCTCGAGGCCGGGGAAGGACGCCACCAGTGCCTGGAGCTTGCCGGCGTCGCGGCCGGAGAGAACCGGGACGAACCCGCGCTTCCGCAGCTCCGCCACCACGAACCGGCCGGTGTGCCCGTACGCGCCGTACACCGTAACCAACTGTCCCGATCCCATCGGTTCTCTCCTGTGCTCGAGTGATCCACTGAGTACATCCTGGCGGGCAAGGGCGACCGATCGTGAGTGTCTGGAACGACATGACCCGTACAATTTCCGACATGGCTACTGTCGCGCTTGCCGTCACCGACGGAATGCTGCACTTCGAAATGTCCCTGGCGTACGAGGTGTTCGGCGCCGCCCCGGCCGGTGTGACGGTCCCCTGGTACGACGTCACCGTCTGCGGACCGGTCGCCGTGCCGGTCGGCCGGTTCCTGCTCGCGCCCGACTCCGGGCTCGACCGGCTTCGGTACGCCGACACCGTGATCGTCCCCGGCTGGGCCGACGTCGACGAGGACCCGCCCGCCGACCTGGTCGACGCGGTGCGCGCGGCCCACGAGGCGGGCGCGCGTGTGGTCTCACTCTGCACGGGCGTGTTCGTACTGGCCGCGGCCGGCCTGCTGGACGGGAAGCGCGCGACCACGCACTGGGCACACACCGAGGCTCTGGCCACCCGTTACCCCCGGCTGGAAGTCGACCCGGACGTCCTCTACGTGGACAACGGCAGCGTGCTCACCTCCGCCGGCAAGGCCGCCGCTCTGGACCTCTGCCTGCACCTCGTGCGCCTCGACCACGGCTCGTCGGTCGCCAACGCCGTCGCCCGCCGCCTGGTCGTACCACCGCACCGGGCGGGCGGTCAGGCCCAGTTCGTCACCACCCCGGTGCCTGCCCAGGACGACCATCCGCTCGCCGCCCTGCTTCCCTGGATCATCGAACGGCTCGACCAGCCGCTGACCGTGGAGGACCTGGCCCGCCAGGCACGGATGAGCTCGCGCCACCTGGCCCGCCATTTCAGGGCGGCGACCGGCACCACCCCGCTGCAATGGCTGCTGACCCAGCGGATCCGCCACGCCCAGGAATTGCTGGAGAGGACCGACGACAGTGTCGACGCCGTCGCGGCGGCCACCGGCATGGGCACCGCGACGACGCTGCGCCGGCACTTCAACCGCACGGTCGGCGTACCGCCGGACACCTACCGCCGCACCTTCCGCTCACGATCCCGCTGATCGCTCGGGGCCGGTGACGGCTCGAGCGGTGTACGGCCGCGTGCGGGAGACGCCGGACAGAGGCGAGCGGGGCGTGGAAGACAGCCGGCACGGTCTCGTGGCCGTCGTTGGCCGCCCTCACCGCCGCCGCTCCGGCCGGGTCACGCCGGCTGTCGACACAGTGCAGTTGGCGGCAAGGGGGCCCAACCGGATGCGCAGCCGGAGGCAGTGCACGCACCCCGGCCACGGTGCCACAATCCGGCCATGGACCAGGGGGAGGCGGCCGTTTGGGCCGCGGGCATCGGCGTCGGGGCAACGCTCGTCATGGCACTGGCGGCTTTGCACACGGGCCGTCCACGGGTGCCGGCTCGTCGTGACCGGCCCGTCCACGGGAGCCGGCTCGATTCCACGGAGCCGACCAGTGGCGCGCTATTTGCACGGAGTGCGCGGCAGGAGTCGGCCGGGCGGCCGCCCACAGTCCGCCCGGTACGCCTGCTGACGGTGTCACGACTGGTAGTAGGCGTCGATGGGGGCGCGGGCCTCGGCGAACAGGGCAGGACCGAGCTCAGTGACCGTCGGCCAGGCCCCGGCCGGGTTGAGTTCGATGAGCTGCTCGGTGGAGAGCGCGTAGACGACGCGACCGAGACCGGAGCGGACGATGCCGCCGGCGCACATCCCGCAAGGCTGACAGCTGGTGTACAGGGTGGTGCGCGCGGCCGTGTCCTTGTCGAGTTCCCGGGCGGCCCAGCGGGCGAGCTTCAGTTCCGGGTGGGCGCTGATGTCGTTGTCGCGCTGCACCGTGTTGTGTGCTTCGGCGAGAGTCGCGCCGTCCGGGCCGACCAGCAGGGAGCCGTACGGCGCGTCGCCCAGCGTGACGGCGTGGGCCGCGAGGGCGATCGCCCGCCGCAGGTGCACCGCGTCGGCGGGGGAGATCATGATGGTGTCCTCCAGTGTGTTGCCACGGCCGTGAGTGCCTGCCAGGCCACATGGGGCCGGCGGGTCTCCTCCGGATCTCCGTCGTAGGGGTCGAGCACGACGGTGTCGGCGCCGAGCCGTCGCAACTCGTCGAGATCTTCGAGGACCTGCTCGATGGTTCCGACGCCGGCGAGCCGGTCAGGATCGTCGACCGGCGCCGTGGTCAGCCGCAGTGTGATGCGGGGCGTGAAACCCGGCAGCGAGTGGTTCGCCACGGCCGAGCGCAGCCAGGGCATCGTGTTCCTCAGGGGATGCCAGGCGTCGCCGAACCTGACGGCGCGCCGCACGGCGGCCTCGCTGTTGCCGCCGATCCAGATGGGTACCGAGGTGGTGGGGCCGTCGGTTTCCTCACGCCAGGCGTTCCGCAGGGCCGCCAGGTACTCGTCGGTGAGCCTGCCGCGTTCGGTGAACGGCACGCCGAGCGCGTCGAACTCCTGACGTGCCCAGCCGACGCCGACGCCGAGCACGAGCCGCCCGCCGCTGAGCAGGTCGAGGTTGGCTGCCATACGCGCGAGCAGCAGCGGATGCCGGTAGGGCATGACGAGCACGGTCGTGCCCAGGCGCAGTCCGGTGGTGACACCGGCCAGCCAGGACAGGGTGGTGAACGGTTCGTAGAACGGCTCCGGGTACTGCTCGGCCACGTCGGGGGTGACGGCCACGTGGTCCGACATCATGAGGAGGTCGAAGCCGAGCCCCTCGGTGATCCGTGCCCACTCGCGCAGCACGCCGGGATCCGTTCCTGGTCCGAAGTTGGGTACGTTGACGCCCAGTTGCATGACCGGAGGCTATCCCGGCGGACCAGGAACACGGAACGAACTCTTCCCGGTCGTAGCGGCGATCTGCCGTCGATTTCCCGGTAGATTCGCGCCATGACCGCGAACCTCGATGACGTCGACTGGGCGATCATCACCCAGTTGCAGCAGGAAGCACGCATCTCGATCAGCGAGTTGGGCCGACGCGTGAGCCTCAGCCCCTCGGCCACCACGGAACGGGTGCGGCAGTTGGAGGCCCTGGGCGTCATAACCGGCTATCACGCGGTGGTCGACCTGACCAAGGTGGGCTATCCCGTGCTCGCCGTCGTCCGGTTGAAGTACCCGGGCAACCACCACCAGCCGTTGCGCCGACTGCTCGCCGAGCGGAGGGAGATCCTGGAGTGCCTGCGCACGACGGGCGACGACTGCTACACCCTCAAGGTGGCCGCGACCTCCATGGGCCATCTGGAGACACTCATGGACGAGCTGGCCGGTTTCGGCAGCACGACCACGAGTGTGGTCTACAGCCAGACCCTGCCCTACCGCGGACCGGACCGGCCCTGACCGGCAACCGACCGTCCGGCGCGTACCCGTACGCCGACCTGATACGGGCCACCCTTGCCCACACCGCATGGCGGCTGCTCGCCAACTGAGAAGCCGCGCCTCGCGAGCAGCCGTCGACGGGTCGGGTGAAGAAGTCGACGGCGAAGACGGCGAACGTCGAGGAGCAGCGGCATGCGGCACCACGCGGTTGCCGGAGCTCTTGGCGAGCACCTCGCCTGCGGCGCCCCCTCACGGCGGCGACGCGCGGTCAGGCGGTTGACAGCAGCGGCCTGAGGAACTGGCTGGGGTTGCCGTGCCAGAAAATGTCCAGGCTGTCGCGGGCCCTCGTCGCGGCGACGAACAGCAGCGAACGGGCCCGCTGCATCTCTCTCCGGTGGCGCAGGGCGTCGACCGAGTGCAACCGCAGGATGTCTGAACGCGGCACGAGCCCCTGCGACGCACCCGCGATGATCATCCGCTGGTATTCGAGCCCCTTGAAACGGAACATCGTGCCGATGTGCACCCCCTCGTCGCCCCGGGGTCCGTCCGGGCCGATCTCAATGGCGCGGATGCCGAACTGCGCCAGCGAATAGGCCGCTTCCTGTGCCATTGCGTTCGTGGGGACGCAGATGCCGATCTGCCCCGACGACATCGGACGAGCACTGCACCGTTGGCTCACGCCCAGGGCCGACCACCTCCTCGAGGTGACCGCCGGGTTGCCCGGCTGGCTCGACGCCGCCCACGTCGAAGGCGAGGTCCGCAGTGCCGGAGTCGCGCTGTGGAATCTCGCCACCCGCAGCGGGCTCATCCTCGTCACGGGACCGGAACGCCACCCGATGCTCCAGCGCTACACGGCGGACCTGGCCTTCGCCGGCGGCCGGGGCCTCGGCATACGGGTCATCGTGGACGAACCGCCCGACGAGCCGTGCACCTCACAGATGCTGGACCTCGTCGCCCGGCTGTGCGCGCCGCCGGCACAGCTCGACCTGCTTTTGGACGTCGGAGCGGTGAACGACCTCGCCGAGGCGGGCAAGCGGTCCCTCGTGGCCCTTGACCTGCTGGGCACCCTGATGCCCTGGCGTAGTGTGACCCTGCTGTCGGGCGCGTTCCCCGATCACGACCCGGCCCATGAACCGGCGCTCTTCACCCCGCCCCGACTCGACCAGGCCCTCCACGCGCAGGTCCGCGCCGCACGGCCCCGGCAGCGAGTGGACTACGGCGACTACTCGGTCGAGCACGTCCGGAGTGCGAATCGGCCCGCCGACTCCGGCCGGTACGGACCCCCGTGGAGCCTGTTGCGCTACACCCTCCCCGACCGCTTCCTCGTCGCCCGGGCACCCACCCGCGGCCCCGAACGCGCCGACCGGGTCCGTTCGACGGCCCGCCGCATCGTCGAGCACGAGTCGTACCGCCGCGAGCCGTCGGCCCACCGCGGAGCCGCCGAGGACTGGCTCGAGTCCTGCGCATACGGCACCGGGCCGGCCGGGACGGGTACCCGCGGGACCTGGGCACGGATCGATCACACGCAGCACCTCACGTACATCACCCGATGTCTGCTGGGCCGTGACAGGGCCTGAGCGGCGTCCGCCTCACGGCAGGTCGACGACCGCCCACACCGTCTTGCCCGGCGCGGCGCTGCGCGGCGAGACACCCCAGTCGGCAGCAAGCGCCTCCACGAGTACGAGCCCTCGCCCCGACTCCGCGCCTCCCGAATCAGGCCGCGTCCCTCTGGCGGGACGCTTCACCGTGCGAGTGTCGGTGACGTCGATCCGCAGCCGCGCCGGCGAGGCGGCGAGCCGCACATGGAAGTCCCGCCCCGGCACGTGCCCGTGCCGCACGGCGTTCGCCACCAGTTCGGCGGCGATCAGGGTCATGGTCTCGCTGGCGGCCGAGTCGTACGGATGCCCCCAGTCGTGCAGTCGGTGCGATACGAGGCGCCGCGCAAGCCGCGCTCCGCGGGGCGTCGCGGTGAACTGCATCGTGAACTCGCGGGTGGTATCCGGGTCGTGCACAAGCCCTGCGGGCGAACGGTCATTGGCCTCATGTCGATCAACCTTGCTGCCGCGAAAGCCCCGTTGACCAGCCCGGACGCGCGGACGTCCGGGCGGTGTACGCGGTTACGCAAGCTGCGTACCCGAGCGACCGTGCCGGTGCTGAGGTCATCGCATACATGTTCGTATCCGTCGGGGAGCCGACGCGTTGATGCAGCATGGGGAGGACCACCGGCATCGAGGCAGCGAAGCAGGAGCCGACGGCGTTCGGGCGACCGTGTGCCGATGCGCCGCTGTGTGTTCGCAACGGCCTGGTCTCTCGTGGCCACGAGGGTGACGGCGCTTCCAGGGGCTCTGAACGTGCCGACATGGTCAGCCTGTGTGCACCGGCTAAATGGTGTGGATCCATGACTCGAAGGCTGTCAGCTGCTCGCCCACCGATCCCAAAGAGGACGGGCTCCGCTCGTACTGTTCCGAGAGTGCCGCCTCGTAGACCTTGTATGCCTTCGGAGCTTCCTTGCCTGCGAGGTCGATGGCCGCGAGCGCAAGCAGAGCATCATCGGTGCGCCCGCTTTCCGTGCTGCCGACAAGAGAAGGGCACAACTCCTCGGAGATATAGTCGCAGAGCTCCATGAGCTGTCGTCCCGCGCGCGTCGCGCGGTCTCGGACGGCGTCGATGTGAGCATTGTGAAGGTGCTCCTCGAGTTCAGATGCGTCGTCCTCGTCGCACCAGATCCTTCGCAATGACTCCTCTGTCGACTTCAGTCCCTGGTCCGAATCGCGCAGCAGCTCATCCAGGCTGAGGACAGGGTGACTTGCCTCTGTAGGCGCGACCTCGGGCAGCGAGTCGAGCGCATCGGGCTGCGGAAGGGGTGAGCCGTCACGAAGTGCCAGGAGCAGCATGGCCTGACGCAGGACGGGGAGGAGGCGGTCGGCGTCAGTCACGCCGCGAATCTCGTACGCGGAGCGTTCGACGGCCGGATAGTCGTTGTCTGCGACGTACCCGTCGATGTCGAAACTGAGCTCAGAGAGCAGTGAAGAGATCGCGCGGATCTCGTCGAGCAGAACCTCGGCGGCGTTCCACAGGCGATCAGCTACCTCATGTGCTTCGTCCGCTTCACGTACTTTGCGCTCAAGTTCGGCAGCCAGCCTGATCAGTTCGCTCATGTTGCGGCCCTCCCCGTAGTGTGCGTCGACCCGGTCCTGGTGGGGGGTCACTTCGAGATTACGGGTCTCTTCCAGGTGTGCTGAACTGGGTGGCCTCGTAGGGGATCGGCCGGCGCCGCCCCGCAAGCATCGGGGAGCGGCGCCCGGGCAATGAGCCAGGTTTCCGCCACGGGCGGCACGCACCTCGCCCATGATTGGTGCATGCAAAAGCTCGAGGCGCACGAGATGCCCCTGCACAAGGTCTTCAGCAGCGACTACGACTTCCATGTCCCCGACTACCAGCGTCCTTACGCCTGGGAAGAGGAACAGGCGGTCCAACTGCTAACAGACCTCGTCGAGGCACTCGACCGGGGGACGGACGAGCCGTACTTCCTCGGATCGATCGTCCTTGTCAAGGAAGGACAGACGGCATCGAGAGCCGACGTGATCGACGGTCAGCAGCGGCTCACTACCCTGACCATCCTGCTGTCGGTGCTGCGCGACCTCACCGACGACCCTCAGCTGAGCCTCGATCTGGACACGTTGGTGAGCGAACCGGGCTCCAAGATCCTGGGCCTGGCGAGGAGGCCGCGCCTCACTCTGCGCCCGCGTGATGCCGGGTTCTTCAAGCAGCACGTGCAGACGAGGGGGTCCATCCAGACGCTGCTGGCGCTCAACGCGGAGACGCTGAACACGGATGCGCAGAAGGGCATTCTCCGAAACGCCGCCGCTCTGCACAGCAGGCTCGCCGACTGGTCGGAGGAGCGTCGGCTCGGGCTCGTGCAGATGCTCGGGGAGCGTACGTATCTGGTCGTCGTCAGTACTCCCGATCTCGACAGCGCCCATCGGATTTTCAGCGTAATGAACTCCCGCGGGCTCGACCTGTCGCCCACGGACATCTTCAAGTCGAAGATCATCGGCGATCTGGGGCCGAAGGCGTCCGACGAGTGCGCCACTGCATGGGAGGATGCGGAAGAGGCCCTGGGCAGGGACGACTTCGCGGACCTCTTCCTCCACCTGCGCATGATCTACGCCAAGAAGCGGGCCGAGCAGGAGCTGCTCAAGGAATTCCCGGAGCAGGTGCTCAGCCACTATCTGCCCGGCAGGGCTGAGACGTTCGTCAACGACGTCGTCCGTCCGTACGCCGATGCCTATGTTCAGGTGCGCGATGCCACCTATGAGGCCACACAGGGCGCCGAGAAGGTCAACGCCTGGTTCAGACGGCTCCAGCAGGTCGACAACAACGACTGGAGGCCTGCCGCACTATGGGCGCTCCGCAACCACGCAAATAATCCCCAGTGGCTCGATCAGTTCCTCGGTGCCCTGGAACGGCTGTCGGCCAGCATGTTCATCCGACGCGTCTACACCACTCCCCGCGTCACTCGTTATGCCGAGCTGCTGCGCCAGCTCGATCTGGGACACGGACTCGACTCGGAGGCACTCGAGTTGACGGACGCAGAGCAGGCAGAGACCCGCGCCAGGCTGAACGGCGACCTCTACCTTGTCGGGAAGATCCGGAAGTACGTGCTGCTCCGGCTCGACGAGCTGCTGGCCCAGGGACAGGGGGTTGCCTACGACTATCCCGTCATCACCGTCGAGCATGTCCTCCCGCAGAACCCGAAGCCGGACTCGCAGTGGAGCGCTCTCTTCGACGACGATGAGCGCGCCGAGTGGACGCACAAGCTGGCGAACCTGGTCCTTCTCAATCGGTCGAAGAACTCCGTGGCACAGAACTACGACTTCATTGTGAAGAAGGCCAAGTACTTCACCGGCCGCAGTGGCGTGGTGCCTTTCGCTCTGACCTCCCAAGTACTCCAGCACCTCGAGTGGACCCCTGACCTGCTCAGCACGAGGCAGAAGCACCTCATGGAGCTGCTGAGCAACGAATGGCGTCTTTGAAACGCCTGCCGGTTGAGGGCGATCTCCGTGTGATCGGCGCTGCTCTGCGCAGGGGCAGGCAAGGCCCGGCTGCTCGGTCACCCATCCTGGCGGCCGTCGGTGGACAGAGGAGGCAGCGGGCACGGGAGGTCGCGCAGGAATCGGTGCGGGCAGCAGACGACGGAGAAGGAGACGAGGTTCGTCGTCTTCGCATAGTGCACCCAGACGGCGTCGACGCCGCGCCCGAGCGCGTCCGCCGCGTAGGCGCTCTTCACCTCCAGGTCGATGTACGCCCGCCCGCCATCCGGGCGTTCGAAGGGCGGGCTCGCCTCGTAGGTCTTGCGCAACCAGTCCATCGCGTCACTCAGATCCGTCCAGGTCAGATGCGCGGCGGCCTGATCACGGCGCATCAGCCAGTGGCCCACCTGCATGGGCGGCATCGTGCCGGCGAGGAACGCGCGGGTCTGCTCGTCGTGGGTCAGCTGTCCGGGGCGCCGCGCCCCTTCCTGCCCGTACGCCGTCCGCGTACCGGTCCAGGGGCCGAATCCGTGCCAGTGTCCCGACCAGGTCATGTGCGTCCTCCAGAGGGTGCGGGCCACCCGTGCTCGTGCCGGGCGGCCCGCTGTCGTGCCAGTACGGTCAGGGGCGGACGGTAAGATGCTCAGGGCCCGCCTTCTGGCCCAGCCGAGGGCGAAGTCGTCCAGCTCCGCTCCCGTGAAGCGCAGTTCCCTGCCGTTGCCGCCGGGCTTGCTGTCCCGCAGGGCGAACGCGGTCCCGGAGCCGGTGAGCGCGCCGACCTCGACGCATGTCTCGTGCTCGCCGCCCTGGTTGCCGCCGCAGTAGTTCTCGAACGGGCCGCCCCCGGAGGGAAGGCTGTAGAGGTCCTGCATGGGATAGTCCTCCTGATGCATCCGCTGTGCGGAGATGCGGTCTCCGCGCCGTCGTGCACACGCACCCCACCCGTGTCGTCTGCTGTCCAAGGGAGGCGACCGGGTGGGGAGTTCATCGACGAGTCACCGGGGCCGACCGTCGTCGCGTCGGTGAGTATGGGCCGGTGTCAGGACGCCACGCCGGAGCAACACGACGACCCTGAGAGCAACGACCCGAACGAGCGGGTGCCGCGCGTCGGTCCGGATTCGCCACGCCGAGAGCGCACGGCCGGAAGCGGCGCCGGGTGGCCTGGTGCAGCGCGGTCGTGGCCGCGGTGATCGTTCGTCACGGCCAACACATTCGCGGCTCAGGCCCACTCTGACCAGCAACAACCCGCCGACAGGGGCGCGGTGTACGAGCTTCCGTCACAGAGCGCGGCGGGGCGCTCCCGTCCCCACCCACCGGTCAGGGCCCGCGCCGCACCAGTACTACATCCCTGACGCGCGTGGAGCTGTCATCCCGGCCAACGGTGACACCCGATAGCGTCGTCGCTGAGCCGGCCACTAGGGGGAACACATGGGTGGCAAATGGGGATGGACCGTGGAGGTGTGCATCACGAGCGACACCCCACTTGACCGTTCGCGTTCAGTTCGGCATGCCGCCGTGCCAGTGCCAGTGCCAGTGCCAGTGCCAGTGCCCGCGCCACCGGAACGAGTGGGCGAGCGCTCGACCGCGACGCTGACCGCGTCGAGCGCTCCCCGGTGGCCCGCCCTCGCATTCCGCGTTGAGCGCGGGCCGCCTGTAATCGCCGAGGATCGGTAACCGGTCCGTCAGCAAGGGCCGGAACACACATCCGTTACGAGTATCGACACCCGTATTCGTGCCGCTTCAACCCTCGCTGAATCGCCTCCTGCTCCCTCATCGAGAGGTACTTGTCGTTGATGTAGCCGTAAGAGGACTCGCTGGAGTGGTAGCAGTGGGGGTCAGAACCGGGAGGAACCCGCACAATACGGCGACGCACCTTAATTGCCATCTCTGCCGCTTGACTCCGATTCTGCAACTCGCTCTTAAATCTGTTCTCAACGAGTAGAACCTCATGACGGAGTTTAAGAGCTGTTGCTCTCGATCTCGGTTCAGCTCGTCATACAGTCGTGCCCGCCCAGCGTCCAGCTCTGCCACTTCCTGCGTGTCAGCTCCATGGCTACTTCGTTCGCTGCGGCTTTCAGGGGTGGCACAAGCCTGGCACCTCTCTGGTCCACAGGAAGCGGTCTTCCGCGAAGATGTGGAAAGGAGAAGTGCAAGCCGCTGTCGGCCTGCCTGCTCTCAGAGTTGCGGTGCGATAAGCGTCAGCCTTAGGACGGCCGCGAAAGCAAACGCCGCTGGGACGACAAACCACCACCGTCGCAACCAACGCGCTTTGACGAAGAGGGCCGTCAGGAGTGTGCCTCCCGGACGCGTCCCCCGGCCATAGAGACTCCGCTGTACGCCGAGGCGGAGCCCACGTATGCGCACGGGACTTTGTCCAAGGGGCGAGGCCCGCCCGATTCGGCCGCGAGACCGTGACCTCAGAAGACGTCGAAGGTATCGATGTGCCGCCGGATCTCCGCCAGGACCTCAGTGCTGCCACCTGTGGCCGGTAGGACCCACGGCCTCTGCTCGCCGTTGGCCATGGCGAGACTGCTGACAAAGCGGACGAGATCCGGTGACGGCACGAAGGAGTCACGCAGCCACGTCGCGAAGACGGCCGCCTCGTCGGCGGTGACATCGACGAGGGTGATGTAGGCGTAGTCAGGCCCTTCCATGGACGAGGTGCCGTTGATCCACACCTCGGGAGCCTGTGCGATCTCGAAGTCGAGAGCCTGCTCGCCGTGCAATGGGGAGGTCGCATGCTCGATGACAGGGTCGGGGAATGACTGCCGGAGCGCACGCTCCAGCGACAACAGGTTGGAGCGCCAGGCGCCGCCGTCCTCCTGAGGGGGGTAGAAGCCGATATTGGTGCGGATATTGCGTTCGGTGGCCACCGTGTTTCCTCTGGTTCACGACTGATTCATGGTACGTAGCGCGTCGACCCGGGAGTCCCCGTCATCGCCATCATGGATTGCCAGTACGCGGCATTGTCCGTGCCGTTCGTGACGATCTCCAAGCCTCGGGTCTCGTTGTTCGCGGGGTTGGCCATGGCTTGCTTGTACCGGGCCAGCTCGTTCTGGTCGCCGCGATACATGGAGTCCACCAGGGGATCCCATGCGATCTTGCCTTGGCTGTTGACCTTGACGGGCTTGGCCAGCGTCTCGTTCACCCTGTCGAGAGATCTGAAACTCTTCTTCGTGCAGTCCGGATCCCGAACGTGCTTCGCTTCGACGAGCTGGCCGTCCGCAGGACGTACGCCGTCCACCATGAGCCCGCGCTTGTGACCCGCCAGCGGTACCTCGCGCTCGGGGTAGCCCGCGATAAGCAACTGGTAGGCGTTGTCGGGGTTGTGAGGCCCGCCGCCCCCGGCCAGTCCTCCGGGGCGGAGAGTATTGGCCCAGGTACGGAACTGCTGTTGCTCCGACGCGGTGAGGAGCCGAGTGCTCCCAGGGGCGGGAGGTATGGGGTCGGCGAACGGGATGCCGGGGTCGACCGGATTTACGGCGGGAAGCAACATGGGAGCCGTGGACCCCGAGAAGGACGCCAGGCGCACGGGGACGGGCACAGGCACCCTGATGAACGGCGGCAGGAAGGGTACTCCGGGCAGACCGAGAGGCGTTGGCCCCTCGGGTTGCGGCAGCCTGACTCTCCCGGCCGCCGAATCGAGTGCGTGCGCCACGTTGCCCAGATCCTGTATCCAGGAGTCGCTGAGCACTGCGTCGTGGAGCCCGCCGTCGTAGCCGTTCGCCCCGAACATCGGCTGGTCCCAGGGCATGTCGACGGCGAAGAGATCGTTCTGGTGGTGCTGGATCTTCTCCTTGGCCGCCTCGACGTGGTCCGCGTACCGGTCGCATGCCTTGGCCAGTTGCGAGCATGCGGCGATCAGGTTGGTCACCAGGGGTTCGTCCACCTCTGCTTTTGCCGGAGGGCAGGTGAGGCCGACGAAGTGTTTGACGTACGCACGGAAGGCGTCTGCGGCCTCACCGGAGTGAGCCTTGCCAGCAGTACTGGCGTAGGTCTGCGCGTCTTCCAGGAACCGCTGCATCAGTGAGCCGGCGTGCCGCCAGGACCCGGCGACGTCCCGAATCTTCTCCTGCGAGCCGCGAAACCGGTCGCTCCTTCCTGAAGGTGCGTACTGGTCGTACCATGCGGTCTCACCGACCACTTCGGGCAGGTCACGGCCGAGGCCGAGGTAGTTTTCCGTGCAGTTGGCCCCCGGGTCGCCCATGCCTACGGTCAGATCCACCTGCTTGCCGAGAAGTTGGGCGACCAGCTTGCTCTCCTGGGCCATGAACTCACGGGCGGTGCGCATGGGACCGCGGCTCGTCTCTCCCAGGACGTAGGAGCTGAATCCCATCTGGTTCAAGGTGGCGGAGGCAGCGGAAACGTACACCTTGGCGAACGCCCGCCCCGCGTCGTCGTCTGCGGCCATCCCGTTGCTGCCGCGCGAGCTCGTGGCCGAGGGCAATGGCGGTGTCGCGGGCACCACGCATGGACTCGATGAGCCCCATGGAGCCGCGGATCATTTCTTCGGCGATGAACTTCAGGTTAGGTGCGAGTCCGCTCACTGTGCTGCCTGCCCGTTGCAGACGTGAGTGATCATCTTAGTACGGACGCTGCTGCGAGGTCTGCACGGATATTGGCCGACTGTCTGTCATGGACGAGACGGCGTGCCGTTAAGCCTTGAGAGCGGCCCGTCCCACCGGAACAGGCGAGACGCCTGAACCGTGGCCATCGCCGGAACGCGAGGTAGCGCGCCGACAGCTGCTGAGCCGGCGAGTTGCCGGATCCTGCGCTCTGTACCACCTGTCGCAGCCCGACGCGTGTCGCGTCAGTCTGCCCTGAGTGTCGCCAGGTCCGCGACGAAGTCCGCGTAGGACGGATTGCTCCCCGTCGGCCTGTCGAGGAGGCCCGCCGTCTGCGCTGCGGCCATGATCGTGGGTGCCTCACTCTCTCGATACGTGGGGTTGCCGAGCTTCCTCTGCAGCAGTTCCTTCGGGCTCCTGAGTTTTCCCGTGTTCCTTCCGCGCATCTGGGCGGGCACGCTCCAACCGGGGTGCACGGACGGGAATGCGTCCGGGAAAAGGAGCAGCCACGCCTCTGTCTCCTCCGCCGCGAGAGCGAGGGCGGCGCCGCAAGGGCTGTGCCTTTTGAGGGCGTCGGCGATGCGTCTGCGGACGACTTCGTACGACGGGCCGGTGGGTGCGTCCAGATCCTCGTGAATGACGATTCCCTCGAGTCGTGCCCGGTCACGAGCAGCTCGTCCCTTGGCCTTTTTGATGACGGTGCATATGCGCTCGGTGAGGTTGTCGCCCGTGGCGGTTTTCAAGCGCACAGGATCGCTGATCCGGACCAGCTTGCCGGGCAGGTCGGGGCGCAGCTCCCTGATGAGGACCTCGACTGCCCTGCAGTCGTTGCTGTCCTCGCCGGCGAGGACGATCACGGACTTGTCCCGGCCGCCGGGCCGGCTCCTACCCCTACCGTTCAAGGCCGCCGCCCAGTACGCCGGAGAACCAGAGCTCGCCCAGTGGGAGATCCTCACTTTCCTCGGCGATCTCCTCCACCTCCTCAGCGGTGAGCGCCGGAATGATCGACGCACCGTGGTCGTCACGTTCACAGACGACGAACTCGTGCGGGTGCAGCCGGTCGACCAATGCCGGCGAGTGTGTGGCAACCAGAAACTGGCTGCGTGAGCTGGCCTCTCTGAGCCGTTCCACGAGCAGTTCGAGGGCTTGTGGGTGCAGGCCGTGGTCGATCTCCTCGATGCACGTCAGAGCCGGCGGGTTTGGGTCGTAGAGGAGGGCCAGGAGACCGAGAAGGCGCACCGTTCCGTACGAGGCGTCTGCGAGGGGTGTGGGCCTGCGCAGCCCTCGTTCCTGGAGCAGGACCACTACGTCGTGAGCGGTCTTGCCTGCCGCGTCGAACATGATGTAGTCGAGGTTCGGCAGCACAGTTCGGGCGTCGTCGAGGAGACGGTCCCAGACATCGCTGTCCCGCTGGAGCCAGAAGAGGAAGTCGGCGAGATTACGAGCGTTCTGGTCGAGCGTGACTGAGGACCGGGTGAGCCGGGACGGCACGCGGGCGGCGTCCACGGCCACGTCGAACACCCGGAACGAGGAGAGGCGATCGGCGACACGGGACACTTCGTCGCCGCCCTCCGTTGTGGACAGGCGGGGTAGCGTCGACAGACCGCTACTGAGCCGTTGGATCCCGAACTTCTTCTCCGACGCCTTGGCGGCGCGCGTATCCGTCACTGTGGCGCGTTCGCCCGAGATGGTGATACGCCGTCCCCGCCCCTGCGTTCGTTTGAACTGGAACCTCTCCTGACGGGACAGTGTGTAGCCGCGTTCCTGGGACGGGGCGTTTCTGCGGTTGATGGTCAGCTCGTACTCGTCAGGTGCCTTCAGGCTGGAGTGCGTGGTCCAGGTCGCCTTCAGACCGATGCGCAGTGACGTTGGTGGCTTCTCGCCGCCCCAGTAGGCCACTTCGTCGAATCCGCCGTGGAGGGCCAGGGCGGGTTCGAGGTCACGCTGAATCATGTCAGCCAGGAAGTCGAACACCTTCAGCACGTTCGTCTTGCCCACGCCGTTGGGCCCCACGAGAACCGTGAGATCTCCCAGGGGCAGGGAGATCCGACGGAGGCTACGGAAGTTCTCCACGTCGAGTTGGAGGAGTCGGGCGGTCATGCCGCGGACACTACCGTTCGCACACGTTCGACGGGCTATGGACGACCAGGGCCGATGAGGTCGGCCAAAGGGTGCCTTCCGAAACGCGAGCGCAGTACCAGGTGGCAGGCGACGGGTGGCCCAAAGCTCCGATGCTGTCGGATTCACGCGAAGTGGGGAATCATGTGATGTTCCTGGGCGAACTGGGGTGTGGGGTGCGTAACTTTGATCGGGCGGGGCTTGGTGGGGTGTGAGGCGGTACGGGGCGGGTGTGTACGCGGGGCCGGGTGGCTGTACGCGGGGTGAGGCGTGTCGGGGAGACGGCTGACGGCGTTGCACGCGGGAGGTGGTGGTGCGGATGACATGAGGACGAGCAGGGGCTCGGTGTCGCTCACGGTGCTGGCGACGGTGACGGGTACGGACCGGGGAGTGGGGATGGGGGCGGGGGTGCGCGTGGGGACGGGGACGGCTCGGGGGCGGGCATTCTCGGGGTTCTCGGACGGCAGTTGAAGCGGTTCCGGGAGTGGGCGGAGCACGACCGGGCGGCAGTCGGCGCGATGACGGGGTACTCGGGGTCGACGATCGCGAGCTACGAGCAGGGGCGGCGGGTGCCGCAGTCGGCGTTCATCGACCAGGCGGATGAACTGCTGGGGGCGCGGGGTGTGTTGAAGGAGATGAAGGAGGAGGTCGCGCGGGCGCAGTATCCCGCGTTCTTCCGCGACGCGGCCAAGTTGGAGCCGAGGCGGTCGAACTCCACGTGTACGACAACCAGGTGGTGAACGGGCTCCTACAGACGGAGGAGTACGCGCGCCGTGTTCACCATGCGGCGACCCATCCTGAGCGAGGAGACGATCGAGGAGCGTGTCGTTGCTCGCATCGCGAGGCAGGGAGTCCTGGTTCGGAAGCCCCTGCCCACGTACAGCTTCGTCATCGAGGAGTCGGTCCTCACCCGCCCCGCCGGAGGCCGTGATGTGATGCGCGGGCAGCTCGAGCACCTTCTTCTATGCGGTCAGCACAGGCACGTTGACTTCCAGGTCATGCCCAAGCAAGCGTGAGGAGCGCGCTGGGCTGGCTGGACCGTTCACCTTGATCGAGACGAAGGAAGGGCGGAGGCTCGCCTATGTGGAGGCGTACAAGCACAGCCGCCTCTACACGGACCGGAGGACTGGGCGGGAGCTCGAAGAGCAGTACGGTCTCCTTCGGGCGCAGGCGCTCACACCGCGCGAATCGCTGGCCTTCATCGAGAAGTTGCTTGGAGGGACATGAACGTCGAGAAGTCTGTACCGGCTGCGCCTGAGCTGGCGTGGTTCGGGAGCAGCTACAGCAGCGGCGAGGGTGGCCAGTGTGTGGAGGTTGTGGCCATCCGTGGTGCGGTTCATGTCCGCGACTCCAATCGGTTCGCCGCGAGGAGCGACGTCGTGTAGCAGGCTTCGGATTGGGCGTGGGGTGGTTCCCGAGGAGAATGGGAACCACCCCAACCGCATTTTGTTAGGGGTCGACCGACAGCGAATCAACAGCCGGCGGGGCGACTCCCGTGTCGAGCCGTACCCAGAAGACCCCCGCCTCTCAGCTTCAAACTCAACCCCACCGGGGGCGGGGTCTTCTGTATGGCCGCCATGGAAGGAACAGGCGCTTGTCCCATCTCGACCAGAGTGCTACTCGACGGGAGCTGCAGATCCAGCGCCGTATTGGGGCGGCACTCGGACACCTGGCGTGCCGTCAGTGGATTCCTTCCTGGGGGGCGGAGGGTGGGAATGGGATCAACAGTGGCCCGCCGGCAAATGGCCACACGTCCAGCGGGGTGGCGGCAGCTGCTTCGTCTGCCCGAGGCTCAGGGAGGGTGATCGCTTGTAGGTGCGCTGCCCCCGGCCTCTCCTGGCCGGCCGGCCAGCGGATGACCAGGCGACCGTCACTGGACACCCGGGGCAGCCAGACCCATGGAACTTCGGCGGAGACGTCCAAGCTCACCACAACATTGCGTTCATGCGAGTACTCAGCAAAGCGCTTGGCCATATGCAACTGTCTTTCCGAAAGCGTCGGGTCACCCAGTCTCCAGCGAATGAAGCTGAACAGTTCCCGCCCCCGGTTCAGTTGCGTGTAATGACTTCGGCGGAAACCAACCGATGTGGGGTACGCCGCCTGGAGTATTTCTGTGGCCATGAAACTGTAAGGCATCCGGCGAATTCCCATGCGAGCGAGTCGCCAATTAACCGCCTGTACGGTCACGCCGTACCTCTGGGCGATTGATTTGTCGCTCAGGCCCTTCTGGTACAACTCCCGCAAGGTGTCATTGTCGGGCAGTTTCGTCATGCTGCTCTCCTTTCCTGTTGTGGCGCGCCCATGCTATCCAATCGGTAGTTTCAGTATCAAGCATGAAGCCCTCCCCTTTCGCTGCCCTGACACTGATTGCGTGTCAGGTGTTTACCTGACGTGGAAAGGGCTGCGGGTGATGCTTCGAACCGGTTTGAAGGTGGCGAGGCTATGTGCGCTATCGATGCGAGGCAGTCGGATTCCGTGGTGGCGCGAGTGCAGCCAGGTTGTCGCGGTGTCGCGCGATGGGGTGGTTTGGAGGGTTCGCGGGGAGAACTGGGGTGTGGGGTGCGTAGCTTTGACCGGGCGGGGCTTGGTGGGGTGTGAGGCGGTACGGGGCGGGTGTGTACGCGGGTGAGGCGTGTCGGGGAGACGGCTGACGGCGTTGCACGCGGGAGGTGGTGGTGCGAATGACCATTGAGGACGAGCAGGGGCTCGGTGTGGGTGATGGTGACGGGTACGGACAGGGGGGTGTCTCTATGCCCTTCGTCAAGGACATGGTGCCTGGTGTGCGGGTGTTTGGGGTGGTCATGCGGCGAGGGTGGCGGTGCGAGTTCTGGACTCGTAGAAGGTGCCGTCGCGGAGCATGGCGAACAGGACGCTGATGCGTTGGCGGGCGAGCCGCAGGAGTGCCTGGGAACCCTTTCCGGGCCGTTGACCTTGCCGGCCTCGGCGGTGGCACCGTGCTCGCGCATCCACGTTATGCAGACCTGCCGCCCGCGAACTGCCGGCATTGCGCCGGACCGGGCGGCGGCCGGGTCTCTCATCAGCGTCTCCGACGGCACCCTCGGGCCCGGCGACACCACCCCCAGGTCATCCGTTCGGCAGAGGGGACACAGTAGTCATACCGGGCCCGGAGGCCAGCGGCCCCATTGCAGGACCGCGAAAAACATAAAGTGGGGTGCCCCGATGGGGTCGGTGCGACCGGATCGGGTGGAGGTCTCGTACCGGCCCTCGTCTGCTACTCGCCGGTAAGGAATGATGCCGGACAACCATCCACGCGTCCACGGGCGGAGCCAGCGGTGACGACTTTCGAGGAACAGACAACGGTGCACGCGTTCCGTGACGATGCTCTCGGGGAGCACGACGCGGTAGGGCTCGCCGAGGCGATCCGGCGTCGGGAGGTCGGCGCCGCCGAGGCCGCCCGTGACGCGGTGGCGCGGGTCAGGGCGGTGGAGGCGCGGCTCAACGCCGTCGAGGTGCACATGGACGCCCCCGCACCCGACGGGGAGGCCGGCGGCGTCTTCGCGGGGGTGCCGACCTTCGTCAAGGACAACACCGACTACCGGGGACTGCCCACCGGACACGGCAGCGCCGCGTTCGCTGCGAGGGCCGCTCGCCGGCACGCGCCGTTCACCCGGCAGTTCTTGAGCAGCGGAGTCACCGTGCTGGGCAAGACCCGGTTGCCCGAGTTCGGGTTCAGTCCGACCACGGAGTACGAGGACGCGGAACCCGTCCGCAACCCGTGGGGCACCGGCCACTCGGCGGGCGGCTCGTCGGGCGGCAGCGCGGCGCTCGTCGCGGCCGGGGCCGTGCCCATCGCGCACGCCAACGACGGCGGCGGCTCGATCCGCATTCCCGCTGCCTGCTGCGGTCTCGTCGGTCTGAAGCCGACCCGCGGCAGGGTCGTGGCCAATGCGCAGAGCCGCCAACTGCCGCTCGACATCGTGGGCGACGGCATCGTGAGCCGCACGGTGCGGGACTCCGCCGCGTTCCTGGCCGCCGCCGAGAGGCACTGGCGAAACCCGAAGCTGCCGCCCGTCGGCCTGGTCGAAGGCCCCTCGGAGCGGCGGCTGCGCATCGGGCTCATGCTCGACTCGCCGAACGGAGTCCGAACCGACGACGCCGGCCGCGCGGCCGTCATGGACACGGCTGCGACGCTCGAGCGGCTCGGCCACACCGTTCAGCCGGTGGAGCCGGCGATCGACCCCCGCTTCACCGAAGACTTCCTCACCTACTGGGGCATGCTGTCGTTCCTGATCGGCCTCACGGGCCGCACCCTCGGCGACGGCTTCGACCGGCGCCGCATGGACGGTCTCAGCCGAGGACTTCGCGAGATGTACGTGAAGAAGTGGTCGAGCACCCCTGGTGTGGTGCGGAGGCTGAGGTGTACGCGGGAGGCGTACGCGGCGGCGTTCCGTGGGGTCGACCTCGTGCTTTCGCCCGTACTCGCCCACACGACGCCGCCGATCGGCCACCTCGCCCCGACCGTCCCCTTCCCGACGCTGATCGAACGGATCCTCGCGTACGTGGCGTTCACCCCGATCAACAACGTCGTCGGCACGCCGTCCCTCTCGGTGCCCGCCGCGAGCGTGACGGACGAGGGGCTGCCCATCGGTGTCATGTTCTCCGGCCGCCCCGGCGACGAACGGACTCTCCTGGAGGTCGCGTTCGTCCTGGAGGCCGAGCGTCCCTTCCGGCGTATCCAGGACCTCTGATCTCGGGGGCCGGCGTCTGCGGCACCACAGACGTCACCGTGCCCTCATCGGCCTCACCTCTTCCCTCACGTGAGGCAGCCCCCGCCCGGGCGGGCGACCGGTGGACAGCCGGTGGACGGTGCACATGCCGACGCGCCACTGCGCCGAGCCGCCGCACGCTGGGTGAGGGGCCGCCGCGGGGCAGCGGGGAGCGCTGCCCAGGAGTCGGCGCAGGTCGCCGCCAGTGGGGGCCAGGAAGCCGACTGCGACGGCGGAGCAGGCCCACCAGCATCGGCACCCGACCAGGCTGCATCACGAGTACCTACCCGCCAACAACCTGAGGGAGGCGGGGCTGCACCACGAGCTCTGCCTCAGCGACCACGCAGGACTGCGCCCGCCGAGCTCAGGACGATTCTGCGGCAGCCCGTGGAAGGGCGATCGCTCAGGCTCTCGTCCGCGACCCCGGCGACCCACCGGGCTTTGCCGGCGGGGCCGGCTGATGAGCCTCGGGCACCCGCGTCGGCCGCTATTCGGAGTCCGGGTGCATCTGGACCCACCGGCCGCCGATGGACTTCATCTCCACGCCGTAGTACGGCTGGGGCGTGGCAACGGTGCTGCGGGTCCGCTTGGCAGCGGTTGTCGGCTTGGGGCGGGGGCTGATTCGCGCCTTGGCAGTGACCTGGGGCTTCTTCGCCGCGTCCTGTTTCCGCAGCTTCTCCAACCGCTTCATGAGCTCTGCGCGGCTCATCGGTTTCTGCTTCTGACTGCCGGACAGGGCCGCTGGAAATGCTGGCCGGCTGCCCGTGAACGGGCGGCAGGCACGGTGTGCCGACTTTCCGTCCTTGCCGATGACCAGCTTCTTCTTGCTTACCGGGTTACGGCATACGGCACACCGCTTGAGTTTGGCAATCTCAGACATGTCCCCCCCCGGGATCTCAATGCCTCGATGGAACCGCACGATAGTGGACCTCGGCTGTTTTCGGGTTGCTACGGCGAAACAAACGCTCTGCGACCATCCACGCCGTGGAGGGGCTCGCCGGGGAGCGGCTTCATGGAGCACGGCGCCGATAATCGAGGGCCACGCACAGAGCAGTTCGGCGAGTCCGGATGCTTCCATGGTGTGCGGGGGGCTCCAGAGAGGCGTGTCGTCGGTCCTGGCTGGTAGCGGGGCACAGCCCTTGACCTGTAGGCGGCCATCATCAGCGCCAGTCTTCTGGCAGGTCCGGGGTCGTGCCCGTACCCACGCCGCGCGCAGCGCACCGCCCCCGGTGCTGTGCGGTACCGGGGGCGGTGCGGGAGTGGTGCGAAGCGCGGCGCGGCGCAGGGGGCAGGCGTCAGCCGACGAGCTGCTCGTACGCGGGCAGCGTCAGGAAGTCCTCGTAGTTCTCGTCCAGGGCCACCTTCAGCAGCAGGTCGTGTGCCTGCTGCCAGTTGCCGGACGCGAAGGCCTCCTCGCCGACCTCCTCGCGGATCGCGGTCAGTTCCTCCGCCGCGACCTTCCTGGCCAGCTCCGGAGTGGCGCGCTCGCCGTTCTCGAAGACGACGCCCGCGTTGATCCACTGCCAGATCTGGGAGCGGGAGATCTCCGCCGTCGCCGCGTCCTCCATCAGGTTGAAGATGGCCACGGCGCCGAGGCCGCGCAGCCACGCCTCGATGTAGCGGATGCCGACCTGGACGGCGTTGCGCAGGCCCTCGTACGTGGGCCTGGCGTCGAGGGAGTCGACGGCGATCAGGTCGCCGGGCGCCACGGAGACGTCCTCGCGCAGGCGGTCCTTCTGGTTCGGCCGGTCGCCGAGGACCGCGTCGAACGAGGCCATCGCGATGGGAACCAGGTCCGGGTGGGCGACCCAGGAGCCGTCGAAGCCGTCGCCGGCCTCGCGGTCCTTGTCGGCCTTGACCTTCTCGAACGCGACCTTGTTGACCTCGGCGTCCTTGCGGGACGGGATGAACGCGGCCATGCCGCCGATCGCGTGCGCGCCGCGCTTGTGGCAGGTGCGCACCAGCAGTTCGGTGTACGCCCGCATGAACGGGGCGGTCATCGTCACCGCGTTGCGGTCCGGGAGGACGAACTTCTCGCCGCCGTCACGGAAGTTCTTGACGATGGAGAACAGGTAGTCCCAGCGGCCGGCGTTCAGACCGGAGGCGTGGTCGCGGAGCTCGTAGAGGATCTCCTCCATCTCGTACGCCGCGGTGATCGTCTCGATCAGCACGGTCGCGCGGACGGAGCCCTGCGGGACGCCGACATGGTCCTGGGCGAAGACGAAGATGTCGTTCCAGAGGCGGGCCTCCAGGTGCGACTCGGTCTTCGGCAGGTAGAAGTACGGGCCCTTGCCGAGGTCCAGCAGGCGCCGGGCGTTGTGGAAGAAGTAGAGGCCGAAGTCGACCAGCGCGCCCGGCACCGGGATCCCGTCCACGGTGATGTGGCGCTCGGCGAGGTGCCAGCCGCGCGGGCGCATCACGACGGTCGCGAGCTCCTCCGCGGGCTTCAGGGCGTACGTCTTGCCCGACCTCGGGTCGGTGAAGTCGATCCGGCGCTCGTAGGCGTCGATGAGATTGAGCTGGCCGAGGATCACGTTCTCCCAGGTGGGGGCGGACGCGTCCTCGAAGTCGGCGAGCCAGACCTTCGCACCCGAGTTGAGGGCGTTGATGGTCATCTTGCGGTCGGTCGGTCCGGTGATCTCCACGCGGCGGTCGTTCAGGGCCGCGGGGGCCTCCGCGACCTTCCAGGAGTCGTCCGCGCGGATCGCGGCGGTCTCCGGGAGGAAGTCCAGGGTGGAGGTGCGGGCGATCTCGGCGCGGCGCTCGGCGCGGCGGGCGAGCAGCTCGTCGCGGCGCGGGGTGAAGCGCCGGTGCAGCTCGGCCACGAACGCGAGGGCCGCGTCGGTGAGGACCTCTTCCTGCCGGGGCAGGGGCTCGGCTTCGACGATGGCCAGCGGGGACGGCGCTGGTGCGGACATGAGCTGTCACTTCCTTCAGCGAGCTTCACATGCTTCGCATGCTTCACGGGCGGTGCGGGGGCGCCGTGCGGCCGCCGGGTCGCCGGTGACGGCACTCAGTGCCAGTGGCTCCGGGGTACGGCCGAAGGCGCCGTCCGAGCAGTCAGGCGCTTCTGATCAGTGGATACTAGTTACCGCATGGTGGAAGTTCAATGGTTTGTTGATATCGAGATTCTCAGGGTCGACAGACCGTGGCGCACCGTGCCACGCCGTTCACAGCAGGTACCGGAGATCCTCCGGGGTGTCGATGTCGTACTCCTGTGCCACGTCGCCGCACTCGACGAGCGTGATCGCGTCCGCATGGGCGCGCAGATACGCCCGCGCCCCCTGATCGCCCTCGGCCCCCGCCGCGATCCCGTCCCAGCGGTCCGCGCCGAACAGCACCGGATGCCCCCGCCGCCCCCCGTACGCCGCGGCCGCCAGCGACGAACGGGAGCGGTAGGCCGCACGCACCCGCGCCACCGCCTCCGCGCCGATCCCCGGCTGGTCCACCAGCAGCACCAGCGCCGCGTCCGCCGCTCCCAGCGAGGCGAGCCCCACCCGCAACGACGACCCCATCCCCTCCTCCCACGCCGGGTTGTCCCGCACCACGCATCCGGTCAGGTCCGCCTCCTCCCGTACGCGGTCCGCCGCCGCGCCCAGCACCACATGCACCGGAACGCAGCCGCCCTCGCGCAGCGTCCGCACGGCGTGCTCGACGAGCGGACTGCCGCGGTGTTCCAGCAACGCCTTCGGCCGGCCGCCCAGCCGCCTGCCGCCGCCGGCCGCGAGCAACAATCCGGCGACGACCGGTTGGTGAGGGTCCGTCGGAGTGCGAGGAGAGGACATGGGGACTCCTTATCCCATATGAGGGCGAATACACGGACACCCGCCCCGTGGGGCGCTGCTCCGAACGGGCGTTGCCCGCGCGTTCCTGCAACCGCCCGTGGGGCGGGCGTCGTCCGACGTGGAGAGCAGGGTGCGACTTGGATAAGGTGCACCTTCCATACTGAGGTTCGCCATGGGGGATCAAGAGTCGATGAGTGGCCGCGCACACCAGGGAACGGTCTTCAAGCCGCTGGGTGAGGACGATCCGAAGCACGTCGCCGGATACAAGCTCGCCGCCCGCCTCGGCGCCGGCGGCATGGGCAAGGTCTACCTCTCCTACACGCCCGGAGGACGCGCCGTCGCCATCAAGGTGATCCGGCCCGACTTCGGCCAGGACGCCGAGTTCCGGCGCCGTTTCGCGCAGGAGGTACAGGCCGCCCAGCGGGTGCAGGGCCTGTTCACCGCGCCCGTCATCGACGCCGACGCCGACGCCGAGCAGCCCTGGCTGGCCACCGCCTACGTCCCCGGTCCGTCCCTCGCGGACGCCGTGGCCCAGCACGGCAAACTGCCGGTGCAGACGGTGCTGTTGCTGGTGGCCGGCATCGCTGAGGCGCTGCAGATCATCCACGGCGCCGGCATCGTCCACCGTGACCTGAAGCCCGCCAACGTCCTCCTCGCCGCCGACGGCCCGCGCGTCATCGACTTCGGCATCGCGCGCGCCGCCGACGCCACCTCGCTCACCAGCAGCGGGGTCACCATCGGCACACCGTCGTTCATGGCGCCCGAGCAGGCCGCGGGCAGCCATGTCACCCCGGCCACCGACATCTTCGCCCTCGGCCAGCTCACGGCGTACGCGGCGACGGGCAAGGCGGCGTTCGGCGAAGGCACTTCGCACGGCGTGCTCTACCGGATCGTGCATGAGGAGCCCGACCTCACCGGACTCCCCGACGAGCTGCGCGAGCTGGTGACACGCTGCATGGTCAAGGAGCCGGAGAACCGGCCCTCCGTCGCCGAGATCCTGAGCATCTGCCAGGCGGCCAACGCCGAAACGGTGCTGCGGCGCCCGGAGGAGTGGCTGCCCAGCGCGGTCGCCGCCGAGATCACGACCCGCAAGGCGGCGCCCGCGCCGCCGGTCACCCCCGCGGCCGGCCAGCCCGCCGTGACCCCGGCGGCGGCGGCCCCCCAGGCCCCGGCCGCGCCCGCCCCGACCCACCAGCCGACCGCGCACGCCGCGCCGTCCACGCCGCCGCCCGGATTCGGTCCCGCCCCGCAGCCTCAGACGCACCAGCAGCCGCCGGCCCAGCCGCAGCAGCACATGATGCAGCCGCAGCAGGCCGCTCACCAGCAGCCCGGGACCCAGCCGCAGCAGCCCACGTACGGCTATCCGCAGTCGGCGCAGCAGGCCCCCGGCTACGGCTATCCGCAGACGGCGCAGCACCACCAGCACACCGGCCCTCAGCCGTACGGCACCGTCGCACAGCAGGGACCGGACGCCGCGCCCAAAAAGAAGAAGGGCCGCATGCTCGCCATCGCGCTGGTGGCCACTCTCGTGCTGGGCGGCGCCGCGGGCGGCGGCGCGTATCTGGCGCTCTCCGACAAGGACTCGGGCAAGAAGACCGAGAGCCAGGACAAGGGCGCCCCCGAATCGTCCAAGCCCGCCGGCAGCACCCCGTCCGGTGGTGCCTCCACGCCCGGCAACGAGGGCGACGGACTCGACACCGCGCCCGGCGACGTGGTTCCCGACCCCGAGCCCAAGACCTACACGGGGCTCGACATCGTGAACAACTACCACGTCTTCCTCGACCACGATCCGGTCAAGCCCGTCAACGACGACTCCAACGCGGACTTCGAGTACGAGGGCGACCTCAACCAGGTCGAGACCGAGACCGGCCGGATGATCCTGCTCCGCACCGGGCAGACCGGCGACCTCGACACCTGCCGTAACGACACCCGCTACACGACCACCATCGAAACGGGGCTGCTGTCCAAGGGCTCCCAGATCTGCGTGCTGACGGATTCCGGCCATGTCGGCCTGCTCACCTACCAGGGCAAGTCGCCGGAGAACGACCCCAGCAAGTTCATCTCCGTCGATGTGACCGTGTGGCGCAACGCGATGGACGTCGTTCCGACGTCCTGAATTGCGTCCGCACGGTGGCGCACCGTCACCCGGATGGCGTTAACTGGCCCGCACCCCTCGGGCGTTGACCACGACCCCGGCGGGACCGTGGAGTGCACAAGGACGTGCGAGGGGCTGGCTTTGTTGCGGAGCGTGGGGCAGACGCGGGTGACAGGCAGGGGCAGTGGCGAGGAGCCGAGAGCGGCGGAGCTGCGTGCTGCCGTCGCCAGGCTCAGACGCGAACTCGCGGGCTATCCCGCCGAGTTCAGCGACCGGGGGATCGCGGAGGACGAACTGGCGGTGCTGGCGGCGATGGTGGCGGCGGGAGACCCCGAGATCCCGCGGATGCGGCGCTCGCTGCTGCTGATCGCGGGCGCCGTCGGCTCGGTGAGCGCGCTGTCGCCCGCGCTGATGCAGGTGCGCGCCGCCGTCGATCTCTTCGGTGAGGCACCGCCGCAGCGCCGCTGACGCGGGGGACGCCCGTCTCCGCCATCGCTGTGGTGGCGGAGACGGGCGTGCGCCGGGTGGTCC
>NZ_JBSGZJ010000022.1:0-36103 GCF_053610925.1 Streptomyces sp. NPDC054847
CCCGGCCCCCCCGCGCCGCGCGCCGCCGGCCGCGCCGGGAGCCAGGCCCGCGCGCCGCGGCACGCGGCGCCCGGCACGTTCCTCGCGCTGCGGGCATCCTCGGAGGTACCTTGGCGGCGAGGCAGGCGACACCAACCACTGAGTAGGCGGTGCTGAGGATGCTGGCTGACAGTTTCGACTTCGGGCTCTGGATGATCGTCAACCTGGTCTTCCTGGTGACGTCCGTGGCCGCTCTCGTCATGGCCGCCATGGCCCGTGACGACGCCTACCGGGCCGCCGACAAGAAGACCAAGCCGTTCTGGCTGGTCATCCTCGGTGTCGCGGTCGCCGTGAACCTCTTCGTCCCGATGCTGTTCCTGTCGATCGCCGGCCTGATCGCCTCGATCGTCTTTTTCGTCGACGTGCGCCCCGCCCTCCAGCAGGTCTCCGGAGGCGGCAGGCGGCGTGGCGGCTCAAGCAGCGACGGCCCGTACGGCCCCTACAACGGCGGCCGGTGACCGTCCAGGACGACCGAAAGCCCGGCTCATGGAATCGCCGGTGTGCCTGTTCTCGACGTCCGGTGCTCGTCGCCGATCACGAGTCTCGGCCGGTACGTGCGGTGCCCTGCCCACGATCGCTGCACATGACCGCGGTACGCGACCGCTGACGCGATGCCGGACCGTGACGCAATGCGCGACAGTCGGCGTAATGCGCGACAGTCGGCGCGATCCCGGACCGGTGATGCGAGGGACCACCGGTGACCGCGACGGGCGACCGTCGCTCAGCGGCGGGTCCCGTCGCGGCTCAGCAGCAGTACCGCCACGTCGTCGGTGAGGTCGCCGCCGTTCAGCTCGCGCACCTCGCCGACGGCGGCCTCGAGGAGCGTCTCGCCTTCCAGCCCGGCCGACAGCTGGCGGTTGATCATCGCGAGCATGCCGTCCTGGCCCAGCCGCTGCTTGGTGTCCGGGCCCTTGCGGCCCTCTATGAGTCCGTCCGTGTACATCATCAGGCTCCAGGAGCCGCCCAGTTCGACCTGGCGGCGCGGCCAGCGGGCACGCGGCAGCAGGCCGAGCGCCGGGCCGCCGTCGTCGTAGGGGAGCAGCTGCGCGGCCCGGCCGTACCGGGCGATCAGCGGGGAGGGGTGGCCCGCCAGGCAGAGTCCGGCCCGCCGCCCGTCGGCGGAGATGTCCACGGTGCAGAGCGTCGCGAAGATCTCGTCGCTCTCCCGCTCGTGCTCCAGCACCTGCTGGAGGGTGGAGAGCAGGTCGTCGCCGCACAGCCCGGCGAACGTGAGGGCCCGCCAGGCGATGCGCAGTTCCACGCCGAGTGCCGCCTCGTCCGGGCCGTGGCCGCAGACGTCGCCGATCATCGCGTGGACCGTGCCGTCCGGGGTGCGGACGGTGTCGTAGAAGTCGCCGCCGAGCAGGGCGCGGGAGCGCCCTGGGCGGTAGCGCGCCGCGAAGCGCAGGTCGGAGCCCTCGAGCAGGGGGGTGGGCAGCAGCCCGCGCTCGAGCCGGGCGTTCTCCTGGGCGCGCAGCCGGGACTCGGCGAGCTTCACCTGGGCGGTGTCGGCCCGCTTGCGCTCCACCGCGTACCGCACGGCGCGGGTCAGCAGGCGTCCGTCGAGCTCCTCGCGGACGAGGTGGTCCTGGGCGCCCAGCCGTACCGCCTCCGCGGCCAGCTCCGTGTCGCCGGACGCGGTCAGCGCCAGCACGGCGTGCCGGGGCGCGAGGCGCAGGACGTGCTTGAGCGCGCCGAGGGCGTCGTCCTGCGGGCGTCCGGGGAGTGCGAGGTCGACGAGGACGCAGTGGACGTCGTCCGTGAGCAGCCGCTCGGCCTCGGTGAGGTTCCGGGCGGTACGGATGCGGACGCGCGCACCTGCGGCGTCCAGCAGACCCGGAACGCTGAAGGTGCCCGCAGGGTCGTCCTCGATCACGAGGAGTATGAGGTCGCCGCCGCCGGCTCCGCCGGGGGCGGTCTCCGCGACGGGGACGTTCCTCTGTCGCGGTACGGGTACGGGCATCGGTGTTGTTCCTTCCCTCCCCCCGAGGGCGCGGCAGGACGACGATCGACGACCCGCCAGACGGGGACCATAGCGGTATGCGGTGGCCGAACGGAATGGCGATCAGCGAAGAGCCGGTGGCATATGCCGCGCATAGGGGCGTAGTTGCCGGGCGGCCCATGACGAACATCACCCCTGGCGCCCGTTTCGCCCCTTCCTCCGCGTGGCGTGCATCACTTGCGAAGTGGGGTCCGCGTCCTGCCGCCGTGGTCCAGGGTGTCCGGCGTCACTTGTCGGGGCGGACGACGCCGAGGATGGACATCGAGCCGGCGCCGGCCATGGTCACGTTCCTGCCGGGCCGCGGCGCGTGGATGATCGCGCCGTCGCCGATGTACATGCCGACATGGCTGGCGTCCGAGTGGTAGATGATCAGGTCCCCGGGACGCATGTCCTGGATGCGGATCCGGGGCAGCAGCCGCCACTGTTCCTGCGAGGTGCGGGGGATGGTGCGGCCGGCGGCGGCCCACGCCTGTGAGGTGAGCCCCGAGCAGTCGTACGAGTCCGGTCCCTCCGCGCCCCACACGTACGGCTTGCCGAGCTGCTGCGTCGCGAACCGGAGTGCCTCGCGGCCCTGTTCGCTCGCCGTGCCGCCCACGCCCTTCAGGGCGCCGGAGTCGAGCCAGGCGGCCTGTGCGTCGTACTGCGCCCGCTGCTCCAGCTGCAGGAGGGTCGCCAGCTCCTCCTTCTCGAGTTCGTCCTCGAGCTTCTTGGCGGCGGCGATCCGCTCCTTTATCTCCTTCTGTGCCTTCTCCTTCTTGACCCGGTTGGCCTCGAGCCTCTCCCACTGGGCGCTGGCGTCCTTGGTGTATGTGGCCAAGTCCGCCTGAGTGCGGGTCAGTTCGGTGATCAGGTCCTTGGTGGCCTTCTGGCCCTGCTGGATGCGGCCGACGCCGTCGAGGAAGAGCTGGGGGTCGTCGACGAGCGCCAGCTGCGCCTCCGGCGGGAGCCCGCCCGCGCGGTACTGGGCGCGGGCCGCCGCGCCCGCGCGGTTCTTCAGCTCTTCGATCCTGGCCTGGCCCTTGGCCATCTCCTGCGCGAGCTTCACGATCTCGGCCGACTGCTTCTGGGTCTGCTCCTCCGCGAGGTTGTACGCGTCCGTCGCGGACGCGGCCTTGCGGTAGAGGGCGTCTATCTCGAGGCGCACAGCCTCGAGCGACCGGTCCGGCGCTGCGGGCGGGGGCGGCGGGAGCGCGCCGGGCCGGGTGACGGACGCCGGTGTCGTCGGGGCCGGCTCGGGGGCCGCGAAGGCCGTGCCGGGGGACGCCAGCAGCGTCAGAGCGCAGACCAGTGTGATCGCGGCAGTGGCACAGTGGCGTCGGTTCACGACTCCCCCTTCGGACGAACGCCTGGCATCCGGCTGCTTGCGGCGCAGCAGAATGTGATTAACCGTCAGTAACTTGGGCGTGACGTCGTGATGGTGTCATGACGTACACGAAAGTGACAGGGTCGAACGGCACTTCGGCGCGCAGATCACCCCCACAGATCATCCACCCCTGATCGCGCCCGCCGGTTTCTCCCACTCCACTGACGAGCAAGGCCCCCGGTGCGTTCCCGTGTTCGGGTCGTTCACTCGATCGTGGTGCCGTTCATCCCGAATTGGGAGCGAGTGCCGCCCACTTCACGGTCACCTCTCCCTGCCGCCACCGTCTCCGGTCGTCCGCCAGCGGCCAGGTGCCCGCGAGGTCCGTCACGGCCTTGATCCAGCGCTGCCGGGCGCCCAGGGACGCGTAGGGGGCCGCCGCCGCCCAGGCCCGGTCGAAGTCCCGGAGGAAGGCGTGCACCGGCTCGCCCGGCACGTTGCGGTGGATGAGCGCCTTGGGCAGCCGCTCCGCGAGGTCGGAGGGGCGTTCGAGCGAGCCGAGCCGGGTCGCGAACGTCACCGTCCGGGGCCCCTCCGGGTCGAGCGCCACCCACACGTGCCGCCGCCCGATCTCGTCGCAGGTGCCCTCCACCAGCAGGCCGCCGGGCCCGAGGCGGCCGCACAGCCGCGCCCACACGGCGGCCACCTCCGCCTCGTCGTACTGGCGCAGTACATTGGCGGCCCTGATGAGCGCGGGCCGGTCCGTGGTCGGGACCTCGAAGCCGCCGTGGCGGAAGGCGAGCCCCGCCCGCTCGTACGGCTTCGCGGCGCTGACCCGCGCGGGGTCGATCTCGATGCCGACGACCTCGCACCGGGGATCGGCGGTGCGCAGCCGCTGAAGCAGCTCCACCGCGGTCCACGGGGCCGCCCCGTACCCGAGGTCGACGGCCACGGGTGCCGTGCCGGCGCGGCGCAGGGCGGGGCCGTGCGCATGCGCGATCCAGCGGTCCATGCGGCGCAGCCGATTGGGGTTGGTCGTCCCGCGGGTCGCGGTGCCGACGGGGCGGTTCATGCAGAAGAGGGTATGCGGTCGGACCGGCGCACAACGGACGTGGTCGGCGGCCCCCGGCGCAAGGGGCGCGGCGGCCGTGGAGGGTAATGATTCGGCAAAGTGGGCCCCCGAAGGAAATGGAAGGAGCCGCTCCGCTGTTGTGAGCCTGTGCGGGACCCCGCTTGCCCCGCGCCTTGCCGTGCCCGCAGCGAGAGGACCGTCGACGTGAGCCAGTACGTGTCCCGCCTCGGCAGCAGCCGGATGGCACCGCGTATCCGGTTCCCCGGCGGCAACCGCAAGCCCCGCCGGGTCGCCATGCTCAGCGTCCACACGTCCCCGCTGCACCAGCCGGGGACGGGCGACGCGGGCGGCATGAACGTCTACATCGTCGAGCTGGCCAAGCGCCTCGCCGCCATCAACGTCGAGGTCGAGATATTCACCCGGGCGTCCGCCGGCGGTCTGCCGCCGGCCGTGGAGCTGGCCCCCGGCGTCCTCGTGCGACACGTCGACGCCGGCCCCTACGAGGGCCTGGCCAAGGAGGACCTGCCTCCTCAGCTGTGCGCCTTCACCCATGGGGTGATGCAGGCGTGGGCGGCCCGCCGCCCCGGCCACTACGACCTCGTCCACTCGCACTACTGGCTCTCCGGCCACGTCGGCTGGCTGGCGGCGGAGCGGTGGGGCGTCCCGCTCGTGCACGCCATGCACACCATGGCCAAGGTGAAGAACGCCGCACTGGCCGAGGGCGACACCCCGGAGCCGGCCACCCGCGTGATCGGCGAGACGCAGATCGTGAACGCCGCCGACCGGCTCATCGCCAACACCGCGGGGGAGGCCGACGAGCTCGCCCGCTTCTACGACGCCGACCCCGCGAAGATCGCCGTCGTCCACCCGGGCGTGAACCTGGACCTCTTCCGCCCCGCGGACGGGCGGGCCGCCGCCCGGGCACGCCTCGGGCTGCCCCAGGAGGCGTTCATCCCGCTGTTCGCGGGCCGGATACAGCCCCTCAAGGCCCCCGACATCCTGCTGCGCGCCGTCGCGACCCTGCTGGAACGCGACCCGTCCCTGCGGCGCCGTATCCACGTCCCCGTCGTCGGCGGCCCCAGCGGCAGCGGGCTCGCCAAGCCGGAAGGGCTCCAGAAGCTGGCCGCCAGGCTGGGCATCGCGGACGTCGTGCACTTCCGCCCGCCCGTCGGCCAGGAGCAGCTCGCGGACTGGTTCCGCGCCGCCTCCGTGCTGGTCATGCCTTCCTACAGTGAATCCTTCGGCCTCGTCGCCATAGAGGCGCAGGCCGCCGGCACGCCGGTGGTCGCCGCTTCCGTCGGCGGTCTCCCGGTCGCCGTCCGCGACGAGCGCACCGGCTTCCTGGTGCCGGGGCACGATCCCGCGCACTACGCGGACGTCCTGGCGGGCTTCGTTCGCGACCCTTCCCGGACCGAGCGGATGGGGGAGGCGGCGGCCCGGCACGCGCAGTCGTTCGGCTGGGACGCGGCGGCGTCGGCGACCGCCGACGTCTATCAGGCGGCCATGTACGAACACCGCCGCCGTACGCGCGCCGCGCACCACTGACGGGTGCCCGTGTCGAGCCTCGTCGGCGGGGCGCGGCGCGGTCCGCGTGGCTGTGACGGCCGTCGCACGCGGGCCGTGTACCACTGACGTACGCTCGCCCCATGGCTGACGTACAGCAGGCGACGCGGGTCATCGAGCAGGCCTTCAAGGACGCCGAACTCGAATGGGAGAGCCCCGACACGGGCTCCTACGTCGTCAAACTCCCGGGCACCCGCAAGCTTTCCACGACGTGCTCGTTCCTCGTCGGCAAGCACTCGCTCTCGGTCAACGCCTTCGTCGTCCGCCACCCCGACGAGAACGACGCCGCCGTCCACCGCTGGCTGCTGGAGCGCAACCTCAAGCTGTACGGGGTGAGTTACGCGATCGACCGGCTCGGCGACATCTACCTCGTGGGCAGACTCCCGCTGTCCGTGGTCACGCCCGAGGAGATCGACCGGCTGCTGGGCTCGATCCTGGAGGCGGCGGACGGCTCGTTCAACACGCTGCTGGAACTGGGCTTCGCGAGTGCCATCCGCCGCGAGTACGAGTGGCGCGTGTCGCGCGGCGAATCGACGCGCAACCTCGACGCGTTCACTCACCTGACCAAGCGGCCCGCCGGCTGACGCCCTGACTTTCCTGTTGCCCGGTGCACGACCCTTTCGGTGCGCCGGGTCCCCGTGGCATGCTCACCGCCGACGTAGACATGAACGGCGTTCACATCCATGTGAAGGTGGCGTCATGGGGACCGATCGACGAGCCATCAGCAGACGCGCACTGCTCGGCAGTGCGACGGCCGTCGCGGCAATCGCCGCGACCGGCGGCCTCGCGGCGGCTCCCGCGACGGCGCGGACCCGTACCACCCCTGAACTGTGGCGGGAGTTCCGCCGCGCGCCCTATACACACCCGCAGATCCCGTACATCGGCAGTGCCGGCCGGGCCGCCGGGGCGCGCCACCTCCCGCGGCGTCCCGTCAGGGCCGACGTGCGCGACTACGGGGCCAAAGGCGACGGCTCCGTCGACTGCGCACCCGCCATCAACCGTGCCGTCGCCGCTGTCGGCGAACGCGGCGGCGGCACGGTCGTCGTCCCGCCGGGCACGTACCGCATCGACGACGTCATCCGCATCGGGCACAGCGACGTCGCCCTGCGCGGCGCCGGGAGCGGCCGCACCACCCTCCTCGCCACCAGGAACCTCACCGAACTCATCGGTCCCTACGGCTCCCGCTACGGCGGTGACAAATCCTCCTGGTCATGGGCCGGCGGCCTCATCTGGCTCTGCCCGAAGGACCGTTACGCCTCCCTCACCGACGCCATCAGGGCCAGGGCATGGCCCTTCGAGGGCTGGACCGGCAACCGGCGCGACGAGTGGACCACCCTCGCCACCGTCGCCCCCGCCCGCCGCGGCGATCGGTCCGTCACCGTCTCTGACACCTCCGGGCTGCGCCGCGGACAACTCGTCATGCTCCGCCTCGCCGACGACGCCGGCCACACCCTGCTGCGGCACATGGCCGGCGACGGGGAGGGGACCAAGACGTATGTCTGGGACGACAAGACCAAGTTGACGTCCTACGTCCCCTACGAGTGGCCCGTTCGCATCACTTCGGTCGACCGCGGCCGGGTCAGCCTCGAGCGCCCGCTTCCCCTCGACGTACGCCCCGAATGGGACCCCCGCCTCACCACCCTCGTCACACCGCTCACCGGATCCGGCGTGGAGGGCCTGACCCTCGCGGCCGTCGAGACGCCGCAGTCCCCGCACCTGCTCGACAAGGGCTACAACGGCGTCACCTTCCAGTGCGCGTACGACTGCTGGGCCGACGACGTCACCGTGCGCCACGTCGACAACGGGTTCGGCCTCGTCGCGGCCTCGGCCTGCACCCTGCGGCGCACCCGGGTCGAGGGCCGCGGCTCGCACCACCCCTACTTCTGCCGCGAGGGCTCGCACGACAACCTCGTCGAGGACTTCACCGTCGCGCGCCGCACCGTCCCGGCGCCCGCCGGGACCCAGTTGCACGGCATCAACGTCGAGGGCCTGTCCAGCTACAACGTCTGGTCGCGCGGTGTGATGGAGATGGGCACCTTCGACACCCACCGAGGCATGCCGTTCGCCAACGTCCGCACCGAGATCACGGTGGAGAACAACGGCCGCCACGGCGGCGACGCCAGCGCCGGCCCCCTCTACGGCGCCCGCTTCACCCATTGGAACGTCACGGTGACCAACGGCCGCGCGGGCCTCGTCCGGATCGACGGGATCGCCCCGTACAGCGCCACCGTCGCCATCAGCGAGGTCCGCGAGTTCGACCAGACCGACGTGCCGGACTTCGCCGGCCCGCTCAACTCCCGCCTGGAGGCGTACGGAGCTCCGGGCGCCGTCCACCCCGCCAATCTCTACGAGGCACAACGCCGACTGGGCCGCTGAACAGTGGCATGTCCGTAGGTCCCACGTCGGGCTCGCCCTTGCCTTCCGGTGCGCTGCGCCAGCGGGGACCTGCGTGACGGAGGAGCCGGCGCCTGGACGCCGGTGACCCTGTCCCGTCAGCCCCCGACCGGGGCCGCGCCCTGCTCGGTCTCCTTGTCGTCCACGTCCGTCACCTCTGCCGCCTTCGCGACCGCCACGGCCTTGGTCACCGAAGGCTCCACCGGACCGCCCGTCTCCGCCAGCGCCCGCCGCAGCAGCAGCGAGTAACCCACCGCCGCGACCGCGCCGACCACCGCGCAGCCCATCCACAGAACGTCCGGGCCCGGGCCGTCCACGACCCAGCCCGCCAGGATCGGCGCGACGAAACCGGCGACGGCCCAGGACATGCCCATCACGCCCTGGTAGCGGCCCCGGGCGTGCTCGGGGGCCAGCCGGGCGGTGGCGGCGGCGTTCGTCGGGACGTGCACCATCTCGCCGAGCGTCCACACCACCACGGTCGCCGCGAACACCAGCGGGGTGCCGGCCAGGGCCGTCGCCCCGGTGCCGACGGCGAAGAGCAGCGACGAGACGGTGAGCAGCGCGGCAGGCGAGCGTTTGTCGGTGATCCTGTTGACGAGCAACTGCAGGGCGACGATCACCACACCGTTGACGGCGATGACCATGCCGTACGAATCGGCCGACAGACCCTCACCGGCCATGGTCAGCGGCAGGCCCACCCACGGGGCGGTGAAGATCAGGCAGACCAGCAGGTTCAGCAGGACCAGGGTGCGGAACGGTGCGTCCTTCAGTACGTCGAGGACGGTCACCCGCTGCTCCTCGACCCGCTCACCGGCACTGTCGACGCGGGCCGCGGGCCGGGTCTCGCCCAGCCGCATGAAGACGATCACCGCGCACAGGGCCGTCGCCACGGCGTCGGCCACGAACAGGGTCCGGTAGCCGAGGAAGATCGCGGCACCGCCGCCGAGCGCGGCGACGGCGAAGCCCAGGTTGAGGGCCCAGTAGTTGAGCGCGTAGGCCCGGCGCAGCTCGGACTCCGGGACCATGTCCGCGATCATCGCGCTGATCGCCGGCCGCACGGCCTGCATCGCCACGCCCATGAGGAGCACCACGACCGCGATGCCCCAGGCGCTGCTGACCACGGCGAGGGCGGCGGCGCAGGCCGCGCCCGCCAGGTGCATCGAGATCATCGTTGGGCGCCGGCCCCACCGGTCGGTGAGCATCCCGCCGAGCGGGGACCCGGCCACGCCGCCGAGCCCGTGCAGGGCGATGACCAGACCGGCGTACCAGGCGGAGTAGCCCAGTTCCTGGGTGAGATAGAGCGACAGGAAGGTGAGCACGAACGCGCCGGTCCGGTTCACCAGCGTCGAGGTCCACAGCCACCAGAAGCCGGGAGGCAGCCCCGAGACGGTCGTGCGCGCTGAGCGTCCGAGCGAAGCGATGGACATACGGGAGCCCCCCACGGCTGTAATGGTCTTCTGAAGCATCCGCAACTTACTTAGCGGGAGGCGCAGGGCGCCACTCAATTGACGGCGATCGTCAACGGTCCGCTCCTCGGGCAGCCGCGCGGCGCCGGCGGCGCGTCGATTAGGCTCGGGCGCATGGCCGACGCACCGTACAAGCTGATCCTCCTCCGCCACGGCGAGAGCGAATGGAACGCGAAGAACCTGTTCACCGGCTGGGTGGACGTCAACCTCACGGAGAAGGGCGAGAAGGAGGCAGTCCGCGGCGGTGAGCTGCTCAAGGACGCCGGTCTGCTCCCCGACGTACTCCACACCTCGCTCCAGAAGCGCGCCATCCGCACGGCGCAGCTCGCCCTGGAGTCCGCCGACCGCCACTGGATCCCGGTCCACCGGACCTGGCGGCTGAACGAGCGCCACTACGGCGCCCTTCAGGGCAAGGACAAGGCCCAGACGCTGGCCGAGTTCGGCGAGGAGCAGTTCATGCTCTGGCGCCGCTCGTACGACACGCCTCCGCCGGTCCTCGCCGACGACAACGAGTTCTCGCAGGCGAACGACGCCCGCTACCAGACCAT
The DNA here is from genome assembly GCF_053610925.1 of Streptomyces sp. NPDC054847. Lineage (NCBI taxonomy): Bacteria > Bacillati > Actinomycetota > Actinomycetes > Kitasatosporales > Streptomycetaceae > Streptomyces > Streptomyces sp. NPDC054847. Next base: position 10,385 of record NZ_JBSGZJ010000022.1, read on the forward strand.
CCCGAGCGAGCTGCGTCCCCGCACCGAGTGCCTCAAGGACGTCGTCGAGCGCATGCTGCCGTACTGGTACGACGGCATCGTCCCCGACCTGCTCGCCGGCCGCACGGTCCTGATCGCCGCCCACGGCAACAGCCTGCGCGCGCTGGTCAAGCACCTGGACGGCATCTCCGACGCGGACATCGCCGGCCTGAACATCCCCACCGGCATCCCCCTCGTCTACGAGCTCGACGCCGACTTCAACCCGGTCAAGCCGGGCGGCACCTACCTCGACCCGGACGCGGCGGCGGCGGCGATCGAGGCGGTCAAGAACCAGGGCAAGAAGAAGTAAGTTGGGTGATCATGCCCCCGACCTGCGCGAATGGTGCGGGGCGGGGGCATTTTCATGGCCTGGGCCCACTGTGGGCCCTCAGTGCCGGTGATCAGTCCGGCCGCAGAGCCTTGCCGAGAGCGTTCCGCGCGCGGTCCCGGGTGGTGGGCATGAGGTGGGCGTACACCTTGAGCGTGAGCCCTGGATCGGAGTGCCCCAGGTACTCGCTGACGGCCTTGATGCTCTCCCCGGCGTCCAGCAGTACGGACGCGTAGAAGTGCCTCAGCGCGTGCATGCCGTGCTCACGTGCGGCAGCGTGCTCGCGACTCTTCGCGGTGGGGATGACGCCCACTTTGGCGAGTGCGGGCTTCCAGTGGTCCTCGTTCCACGACGTACGCCAGACGTGCCCACCGAGCGGGCCGGTGAAGATCAGCCGCTTGGTCACAGGCGGGCCGCCGGCGCGCATCCACGGCAGCGCTAAGAAGCCGTTGCTGAACCGGGTATGAGCTTTGAGTTTCTGCTGGTCAGGCATGGTTTCGGTCGGATTGAGGGATGGTCTCGACGTTCTGTTTCCGCTAGATCGTCGAGGGGTGCGCGGTGGCGTCGATGCTGGGGTTGCTGGAGGCACGGGAAACGGCCGCCCGCGAGCGGGTGGAGGGCCTGCGGGAGGCGGCGGCCCGTGCGGCTGCGGCGCTGGAGGCCGCCGAGATTGAGCTGGACCGGCGAGTGATCGCACGCGGAGAGCTCGTCGATGCCCTGGCTGCGTCTGCCGAAGAGACCACCGTCGCGGTGGAGGCCGAAGGCAAGGAAGCGTCTGCTGCTGTGTCCGCGTCTGTGCCGGGATCGATCGTGCCGCCGTGGCGGGAGGGGCTGTCGGTGTCGGTGCTCTCGCCCGACAACCAGCGGATTTTGAACGTGCTCCAGGACCGACCGGACCGTGAGCCGGCACGGGCCAAGGACATCGCGGCGGCACCGGGCATGGATGACGCGGTCGCGGCGAAGGTCGAAGGGGTGCGGTCGAAGGCCAGGCGCCTTGGCGAGCGCGGGTGGTTGCTCCAGGAGGCGTCGGGGGCGTTCAGTGCCGGCCGTCGGCTCGTGGCCGGGCCAGGCGGCGGCTCGTCCGCGTGATCATCGAGAACAGGATCATCGCCTCGCTGGTCGCGGTGAGCGTCTCGTAGTCCCGGCACAGACGGCGCGAATGCATCAGCCGGCTCAGTGTTCTCTCCACCACCCAGCGTCTCGGCAGCACCACGAACCCCTCCATGTCGTCGGTGCGCTTGACGACTTCGAGGGCGAAGGCGAGCTTCTGACGGCACCAGTCGACGAGTTGGCCGGAGTATCCGCCGTCGGCCCAGACAAGGCAGATGTCCCGGTGCAGGTTCCGCAACCGCTGCAGCAGGGGCACGGCCGCCTCGCGGTCGCCGACGTTCGCGGCGGTCACCGCGACGACCAGGAGCAGGCCGAGACAGTCGGTCACGATGTGCCGCTTCCGCCCGTTGATCTGCTTGCCTCCGTCGTAGCCGCGTGAGCCGGCGGGTACCGTCGCGGCGGCCTTCACCGACTGCGCGTCGATGATCCCGGCCGTCGGTTCCGCCTCGCGGCCCTCGCGGATCCGGACCCGCTCACGCAGCCGGTCGTGGAACTCGGTGATCAGTCCGTGCTGCCGCCAACGGCGGAAGAAGGCGTAGACGCGGTCCCAGCCGGGGAAGTCCACGGGCATTGACCGCCAGGAGATCCCGCCCGCCACGAGATAGCGGATCGCATCCAACATCTGCCGGTGGCAATACCCTTCGGGCTGCCCGCCCCGCCCCGGCCCTCCAGCCAGGCAGGCGTGGGCAACAGCGGCCGTACCACCGTCCACTCCTCGTCGCTCATGTCCGATGGATACCGGCGCACCCGGTCCGGATGATCTGCCGCGTTGCCGTACACGTGAGGCAATCGCACGACACGACGGCCGAGTTGAAGTCTGCGGGCGCCAGCGCGTACAACAACGACAACGGGGCCTCCTTGGGCCGCTCGGTCAGGTTCGCACCACCGAGCTACCAAGAGGCCCCGCCTTCATGTCCGCACCACCGCAAGATCACCCGACCAGGAACCTTGTTCGACCTGCACGTTCCATGATCGGTACGACAACGGCTTCTAACCCCTGGGCGCTCTGGAGCCGCGTCGCAGAGCGTCGAAAACGGGCCCCGGCACGTCCCTCGCCTCAGCGGCGACCGACGCACGGGGCCCGTTTCTGGTGATCGTTGATCAGGTGTTGCAGCCGGTTCCGGTGGTGGGGTTGGTGCAGCTGTTGTGGCCGGTTCCGCCGTCGTTGGTGTTGGTCCCGGGGCCGCCGTTGAGAGCGTCGTTGCCGGGGCCGCCATCGTTGGCGTCGTTGTCGGCACCGCCGGACAGGGCGTCGTTGCCGTTGGCGCCGATGAGGGTGTCGTTGCCGTTGCCGCCGGTGAGGGTGTCGTTGCCGTTGCCGCCCTCGACGCGGTCGTTGCCGTCGCCGCCGGTGAGTGAGTCGTTGCCGTCGGCGCCGCAGATCAGGTCGTTGCCGCCGCGGCCGTCGACCACGTCGTTCCCGGCGAGGGCGAAGATCACCTCGTCGCCGGGGGTGCCGGTCAGGACGTCGTTGCCGTTGGTGCCGGTGATGGTGGCCGTGGCGGTCGCGCAGGTGGGGGGGACCGGCTCGTAGGTGATGGTGACCTGGGCCGACCCGGTGGCGGGTCCGGAGGTACCACCGGACGGGACGAGGTTTGACCCGCCACCGCCACCACCAGGACCTGCCGTGCTATCGCTGTTGATTTGGCCGCAGCCGCCGCCTCCGCCGCCTCCGAACCAGCCGCCTCCGCCGCCGCCTCCCCCGAAGCCGGCGCCGCCGGTGCCGGCGGCACCGGCCGTACCGTCGGTGCCGGCGGTGGTTGGGTTCGGCGAGCATGCGGCTCCGCCGGTGCCGCCGGTGGTCTGGGTTCCTCCGCCACCGCCGACGCCGCTCTGCGGTCTGTCGCCGCCGTCGCCTCCGGTGTTGCCGGCGTCCCCGCCGGTGGCCTCGGGGACCTGGAAGTCGCCGATGGCGGAACCGTAGCCGCCGCCGCCTCCGCCGCCGGCGACGATGAGGCGGGGATCGGTGCCGGGGCTGCCGGTCAGGGTGCAGCCGGAGGCGGCCGAGTTGCAGGTGCGGACGTCGCTGGAACCGCCGCCGACGCCGCCCGAGAAGTTTCCGGTGCCTGGTCCGCCGCCGGTGTTGACGTTCACGAACAGGGTGGTGCCCGGGGTGGCGGTCAGGGTGCCGGTGACGGTGGCGGCGCTCCCGCCTGTGCCACCGTTAGGCGCGTTCTGGCCTGCGGCGCCGGTGGCGGTGACGGTCAGTTGGGTGACGCCGGCCGGGACGGTGAAGGCTGGTTGGCGCCTGCGTTGAAGGTGACGGTCGTCGGCGCCGCCGCGGCAGGCGTGGCGGTGGGCACCACCAGGGCCGCCGGCAGCGCCACAGTGGCGAGCAGGACGGCAGCACGCCTGGCAGCCGTGCGCCGCCGCTCACCCGCGCCACGTCGAGGGAACATGGCATGTTGCAGGGTCGGTCTCACGATGGGGGCTCCTCGACAAAGAGCGCGGCACTCAGGACGTGCCACGGACGTCGGTTGGTGTTCAGGCCGCTGCCGGGACCGCCCGACGATCAAGCCACACGCGTCATGGGCGGCCGTACAGACACACCGTCATACCGCCCGCAATCCACCGACCAGACGTTGCCCGACCCCGAACGCGGTCCTGTGATCCGTTGTCTGACGCGTCAGCCCGCCACCTCCTGACGCCCCAGCGCCGTCGCGCTCATCCGGCGTCCGTCGGACGGAAAAGACCACCCGGCCTCGCGGGGCGGTGGTCTCTTCCGTCTCCCGACGGAGGAGCCAGCGTCCGCAGCCCCGATCTACTAAGAGTTGCCTTGACCTGCGGAAACCGGCTCTTAGTAGCGGAGGGTGGCCGGACGCTGCGGACACCGGCGGACGCTATACATTTTGTTTAGCGTCCACAGGACAGTGCAGGTCAGAGGCGGTGCGAGAGGACCGGCGGACGCTGCGGACGCTGTCTTTCCTCAACTCTCTGGTAATGGGGAGTAGGGACGGCTTTTCAGGCGGGGGCAGGAGCGCGGTGGGCACGGCCGTCCTGCCCCCTGAAAAGCCTTCAGAAGCTCCCCGGAGCGGGTAGCGGCCCGACGGCGCCCGCTGGTCTGCCGTCTGCCCCTTGGAAGGCCCCGACGACGGCAATCCAGGGCGGGGCGGTGGGAGTCCCCCGCCCATGGATTGCCGTCTCCGGACGCGTAAGGCGTGGGATGTCAGAGCAGGGTCAGAGGGTGTCAGCGTCAGGTGTCACGCCGGGTGTCAGAACGGGTGACACCCGTGCCTGCCTAGGGGTTTGGGTGTCAGAGGGTCCCTGACTGTGGAGGTGTCAGGCGGCCGTCAGGGCGGGGTGGGATCAGGGCTGTTTTCAGGACAGGTTGAGCGGATATTCCCTCTCACCCCCATGACTGCAGGGCCCCGATGACTATCATCGAGCACTCGTGATCGCTAAGACGCGGGGGTGCGACCGATCGTGATCGGCCGTCGAGACGTACGTTCAAGCGCCGTCGCCACTCTGGCCGCGATTGCCGTCATGTGTGCGCTGACGGCGGGGTGCAGGTCAGAAGGCCCCGGCCCGACCTCCACGGGCGGAACTGCTTCGCGGACGCCTGCTGCTGCAAAGACGAACCAGGCAGCTGTCTTGTCGCCAGAACTGCTGGAGGCAGCACTTCCCAGGAGGATCAACATGCCACCGGACGTCTCGGACGAGAGAACGGTGAAGGCTTGGAGCATGTCTGATCCGTCCATCTGCCAGTCCGAGGGATGGCCTGACGACTGGTGTGCAGAGGCCATCGCTGTGGGCTTGGGTGGCTACACCAATCTCGACAACCAAGAAGTGGTCGTCAAGCTCATCTCGTTCGATGACCAAGCCACAGCAGTTGCCTTGTTCAAGGGCGCCGGGACAGTGGATGAAGTAGGGCAGAACCCTCCGGGGGACGAGATCGATGGCTTCGAGCCGGAGTCCGCTACCGGGGGGTGGGCCGGCCGCGGTTTCAACGTACGGCAGGGGGCTGTGATAGCGAAGGTGGAGTATGCCTGGGCCAATGGCAGCGAAGTACCCGACCGCCTGATGGACATCACCAAGGTGGTTGTTGAGCGCGTGCAACAAGCCCAGCGTGGAGAGAATCCAACTGCCTCTCTGAGGTAACCACTCGACGGGACACCCTTGTGTTGAGAGGCGTACAGGGAGCGCTACAGCCGCGCACGGTGCTTGTCTGGAACTTCGGCTGGCGCGGGAGCGTGCGAGTCCCAAGACGTGCGGCCGTAGGCCGCTCCTTCTTGCCCCTTCCACACGCGACGGCCGACGGCCCGAACGGCGGCCCGCCCAGATAGAGGCTCGGCGGCGCCCCTCAGACAGGCGCCAGATGGGCCGATTCCGAGTGCTGCTCGGACAGGCCGCTATTCGCTAACGTGCTGGTCGCCTGCTGTTTCGGCCGCTATCAGCGGCGCTAACGCTAGCGCCCCCTGCCGCTAGTCGATAGCGGCCCTGCCGGGCCCCGAGCCGGGCCCCCAGTGGGCCCTCCGAGGACGACAACCAACGACAGACAACGACCACCAACGACGGCTCGACCCCCGGTCAGTTGGGGTGCCCACACCTCTGACCAGGGCCAAAAAACGGGCCCCCCAGACCCAGGGCAAGAGGAAGTAGCACCACCTGCATAAGCCCCCTACCTGTGGTTTCTCCGCCGGTAGGGGGCTTAGAGGTGATCTCGTTTGGTAGGAAGCGGCAGGAGTTGGGTTCGGGAGGTTCAGTTCAGCGGGTGGGAATGTCGCTCATGGGCGGCGTGGGGCGGTTCAGCCGCCAGACCACGTCGATGCCGGAGTCGGAGGGGGCAGCGGGCGGCGTCACCTGCTCACGGCGGACTTCGGTGAAGCCCAGCCGGCGCGGTATGGCGCCGCTGGAGACGTTGGCCAGGTCGTGCGCGATTTCCAGGTATGCCACGCTCGGCAGGGTGAATGCTTCGGCCACCATGGCTGCCGTCGCTCTCGTGGCGATGCCCTGGCCGGTGGCGGCAGGGTGCAACCAGTACCCCATGCACAAGCCCTGGGGTACGGTCCCGCGGTAAGTGGAACACATGCCGATGAGCGCGCCGTTCCGGGTGACGGCGTAGTTGAACGCGTCACCGCTGTCCCATTTCGCGTCGGACTTCGCGAGGAAGTCGCGGGTCTTCTCCTCGCTGTGACTGGCGACCCACGGCATCCACGGTGGTCGGCGAACTGCATGAGCTGCTCGCCCTTCCCCTGGACGAGGGGGACTACGCCCTGGCCTCCGCCGAACTCGGCATGGAGGTGGGCCCGCCCGAGCCGTTCTCCCACGGCGCCTGGTTCCAGTCGCTGGCGGACACACTGTCCGGCGCCTGATCCGGGCGGGCGGTCCGGGACGGGCGTCCCTGCGCCCCTCCGCCGTCGCCCATTGCTCGCCCGCGCGCTGACCGAGAGCAGCTACGCGAACGCCCTGCCGCGAGTGCGGACCGTTTGGTATTTTTTCGCTTACCACGATGCACTCAACACCCGTGAGGTAACACTCTGTTGCCGGTGAGGGAGTACACGATGAGCAAGTGCAAGAGGTGCGAGTCGAAAGAGCTCGACAAGGGCATGACGCTGTGCGACCCGTGCCTGCGGGAGATCGGGACGGCCATGCAGGAGCTGGAGAAGCAGGGCGTTGATCTCCTCGACCCCGATGACCCCGCCAACCCGTACTAGGGACATGTGCACGACGTGGCTGCGGACGAGCGGACCGGACGGACCATCGGCTGGGAGGCCCCGATGACTGAAGCGATCTCCTCACAGATGGCGGGAGACGCCGAGGCACCCTTCGAGGTGGTCCTGTCGGTCTCCGAGCCGGCTGACGTCGGACCGTTGTACCGCCGCCTCAGCCCCCTCCCGGGGCTGGAGGTCTCCCGCATGCGCTCCGGCCCGGGCGAGGGGCAGCTCGGGGTCGTCGAGGTGCTCCAGCTGCTCGTGCCCTCGGCGGCGGTGCTCACGGTCGCGATCCGGACTCTTCCGGCGTTCATCCAGTCCCGGCGGTCGTCCGTGACGGTGACGCTGACACGCGGCAAGCGTTCGGTGACGGTGACCGTCGAGAACTCCGACGACCCGCAGACGGTCCTCGAGATCGCATCCCACCTGCTCAGCGATGACTGACCTGACCGGCCGGGACTACTCCCGTTCGCGGGCGGTCCTCATGGGCACCTGGGACTACACGGACTTCGAGAGGTCACGGGCGGTGGAACGCAGTTACCACCGCATGCGGGAGCTGCTCCTGGACCCGGTGTGCGGCTCGTGGCCCGAAAGCTCCGTCAAGGAGTTCAAGAACCGCCCCACGCTCGGCACCACCCATGTCGAACTCATCGATGCGTTCGTCGCGGCCACGGACATCGCGTTCTTCTACTACGTCGGCCACGGCATCTACGACCATCGCGAGCGGCTGTGCCTCACCGTGCAGGACACCAGGATCGCTTCCGCCTACACGAGCGCCACAGGGTTGTTGTTCGAGGATGTACGGGACGCTTTCCGCGAGAGCCGTGCCGCCGTCAAGATCGCGGTGCTCGACTGCTGCAACGCGGGGCTCGCCGCCCAGGACTACGGCCGTCTCTCCCCGGACCGGCTGCCCCCGGTGTCCGGCACCTACCTGCTGATGAGCAGCAGCGCGTTCGAGAGCTCCTGGTACGAGAAGGAGGACGTCCACCAGGCGCAGACGCACTTCACCCGAGCACTCGTGGACACCGTGCGGGAGGGCGTACCCGGCGGGCCTGCCGGTCTCACCCTCGATCACATCTTCCCCGTGGTCGCCGACAAGCTCGTCGAGAAGGGCAGCCCGGAACCCGGCCGCCGCATCGAGGACAACGCCGCCGGCTGGGTGTTCGCCCGCAACAACGCGCCCGAGGCACCGCCCGAGCCCGGAGGTGATCCCGAAGCTCTCTACCGCTCGGCGTACCGCCTGGAGACCGAAGGGGGTGTCGAGCGGCTCCCTCTGATCACCTTGCGCTATCAGGCAGCCGCCGCGGCCGGACACGCGCCCTCGATGAACCGGCTGGGCCAGATCGCCGAGGGCCGGGTCCAGGCGAGGATGCAGGGCATCGAACCGGAGCCTGTCACCGGCGAGGCGCTCCAGGAGGCGACCGAGTGGTACACGAAAGCCTACGAAACCGGTGATCACGCGGCCCCGCTCCACCTCGGACAGCTCTACGAGGAGCAGTACGGCAACCAGAGGCAGGCGCTGTCCTGGTACGAGCTCGCCGTCCGACGGGGCAACAGTGCGGCGAAGGAACGCCTGGCCGGGCTGCAACAGCGCATCCGTCTGGGGATCGGCCCTTCCCCACAGCCGGAGGACGGGATCGTCGAGGAACCGGACAACGACACCGGGACAGGGCTCACCCACGCCGGTCAGGCCACCGAGCTGCTGCGTGGGCAGTGGCTTGCGGACTGGGGCGGCACGGCGTCAGCGCACCTGGCTCTGGCCGAATGCCTCGATGTGCTCGCGGATGCCTGCGGCGGAACCCACGGCGAGTGGGGAACCCTTCCGGAGGCGGAACAGGCGTACGTGATACGCGACTTCACCGACTCGCTTCCGCCCAGGAAGGAACTCGTGAAAGCCTCACGCCGCTACTACGATTCCGTCGGCCCGGGCAGGCTCCGCGCCCACGCCGCCCGCCTGCGCCGCCGCCGGGCGCAGAGGCCCCCGTCGATCCCCCGGGCACAGGAGGGACGCCATGACGATCCCGCACGTCAGCACGGCACTCCGGCAGACCCTCGAACGCCACCGCTTCTCACTCGTGCCGCAGCCGGGCGTGCCCGTCGGCGAGGAGACCGCGCGCCTCGTGCTCGACCACGGCGGGGAGACCTTCCACGCGGGGCGGGTGAGCCACGACCGGGGGCTGTGGTCGGCCTTCGCCGTCGTCCGCCCGCAGGGGCTCTGGCGGGCCGACGAGGTCGGCCGCTACGAGTCGTTCGAGGATGCCGTGCTCGCCGTCCTGATGAGCTTCACGTACGTGGAGTAGGAGGCCCGGAATGCGTGTCGAACCCCGGTTCCGCGATCAGATCAGGTGCCTCGTCCTCAAGGACCGCAGGGCCAAGGCGCTCGACGAGGCGCTCTCCCCCGGAGACAGGATCGCCTTCAACGGCTTCCTGGTGTCGTTCGTCGCCGTGCTTCTCGCGCCCAGGCTGGGTGACCGGTGTGGCATCGAGGAGCTCGCGGTCTTCAGCGACGAAGTCGCTGCCGCACACCGTGCCGAGCGACGACCGGTCAACGAGTTCGTCGTGGAGGAGGTCCTCCGTGAGGTGTACGGAGTGCCGCTGCTCTTCCTGACGGTCCCCGTGCCGCCCAGAAGCGTATCGGCGGCGGGCGCGGCGATCGTGCGGTATCTGAACAACACGGACAGCACCGTCGCGGCCGACATCGCCCGCATCCTCGACGCCGCCGTGGAACTCAGCCGGCGCCGGGACCCGCGTTGAGGCCGTAGTCGGCGGTTCAGGGAGTGCGCATCAGGTTGCGGAGGCCGGCGACGAGGGCGGGGACATCCCGTTCGATCTCGGCCGGGACCGGGGCCTCTGACGATTCCGCCGACTGGTGCGTGGCCGCGCAGGGGCGGCAGAGGCCGTCCGGGAGCGCTTCGGCCGGGCCGGGGCGACCGCATTCGGTGCACTCGACCAGGAGAGCGCGCACGGGAGTGCCGGGCGGTCCCTGGACCTGTGCGGGTGCTGTGGGCAGCTGGGGCGGCATCTTGTCGGTGAGGCGGCGGCGTACCAGGCCGATGGGTGATCCGATGCGCTCGGGCAGTCCGGCGGTGAGCGCCGAGGTCAGGTAGTCGGCGCTGACGCCGCGTGCGAACCATGCGGCGGCGAGCGGTTCCAGCGTGGCGCAGTCGGCGGCGGAGAGAGCCAGGCGGGGTTCCCTGCGGCCGAGTTCGGCGAGGGCGAGGTAGGCGGGGGACGGGGCCGCGACGGCCGTGGGGATGCCTGCGCTCGGCTCGCCATGCGGCTCTGCGGGTGCGCTCACTGCGGGTCGTTCCGCAGTGCGCTGCTGGGGCACGACCGCCTGCTCGGCGGCGGGTGCCCGCTCCGGGGCGGCGGCGGCCTCGCCCGCGAGCTTGGCGGTCCACCACTCGTTGTCGTGGGCGGTGCGGGACCAGTAGGTGAGCGTCACCCACCGGCACTGGCCGTAGCCTTCGACCCTGCAGCGCACGCGACGCAGGTGCCCTGCCACGGCGAGGGCGCGCAGCGCGGTGCCGATGGCCATCTGACCGTACAGGAGCGCAGGTGGTCCAGAGACTCCTCGATCAACCTGAACATCGGCTCGAAGTCGCTCTGTCCCCGCCAGCGCCGCAGGGCGAAGTCTCCACACTTGATGATCTGCCTCGGCCGTTCCGTGACGGTCATGATTGTCCCGCGGCACGGATCACTGCAACGGGATATGGGTGGGCGGTGGGCCGTCTACCTGGAAAGACGGCGGTAGCAGATCAGAGCAGCGGCGATACCGGCGAAGGCCAGGAAGCGCTCGGCCTTGCGTTCGTAGCGACGGTGCAGGCGGCGGCACCCGGCCAGCCACGCCACGGTCCGCTCCACGGTCCAACGATGGCGGCCCAGCTTCTGGGAGGACTCGATGCCCCGGCGAGCGATGCGCGGCACGACGTGCCGGGAGCGCAGCCATTTCCGCAGGTGGTCGTAGTCGTATCCCTTGTCAGCGTGAAGTTTGGCGGGCCGTCGTCGACGTGGCCCGCGCCGGGAGCGGATCGGCGGGATGCCACGCACCAGGGGTTCCAGGCCCTGGCTGTCATGGGTGTTCGCGGCGGAGATGCCGATGGAGAGGGGCAGACCGGTCCGCTCGGTGATCAAGTGGATCTTCGAGCCTTTCTTGCCGCGATCTACGGGACGGCATGAGGTGCGCATGGACGCGGAGCGTCAGGCCGGGGTCGGAGTGGCCGAGGTACTCGGCGAGGGCCTTGATGTTCTCGCCCGCGTCCAGGAGGACCGAGGCGTAGAAGTGGCGCAGGGCGTGCATGCCGTTCTCGCGGGACTCGGCGAAAGGTCGACCGCGTGGGGACCGGGATGACTCCGGCCGCGGCGAGGGCAGGCTTCCACGCTTCCTCGTGACTCCCCCGCGCGCAGCTCGGCAGCGGCCTGGCGCATCCGGTGCCGGCGAAGCGGCGCGATGCATATCGCCGGGATCGGTACAGCCCGACGACGGCGGCCCTTGGGGTCGTCGTCGCAGAGGACGCCACGCCGACGCCGAGTCTGCCGGCGGACGCAAAGCACGCGCTTGTCCAGGCCGACGTCGACCCGGCGGAGACCGACGATCCCACCCCGCCGGGGCCCACGGTGAGCGGCTCGCTCCGCTCGCCGCGCGGCGAGACCCATCCTCCGCACATGGCCCATGCAGATGAACGGATGATCTGGCCGGGCGGCGATCCGTGGGGTGCTGGATCTGTGCGGGGTGGCCAACGGGGCGGGATAACGGGAGTTCGACTCTCAGCGGCGCCGGAAAAGTTAATATCGCCTGAGCCGCGGCGGGGGAGGGCATTGTGGCAGGCGCATCCGATGATCATTCCACTGCCAAGTTATTGGCGCTCATCGGCGGAATCGCATCCGTGCTGTCGATCCTGACCTGGCTGGGCGTGAGCAACGCGACGGAGCTGAAGGACCTGTTGGCCGACTCGCCCCCATCCAGTTCCAGCCCAGCCCCATCCACGTCTTCGCCGACCGTCGACATCCCCGATGACCCCGGCATCAGTGAGGGGGACGCTGACGAGGTCGACCCCGAGCCGTCGACACCCACTCCGGATCCCACCGAAGAGGCGTTCAAAGCCATCTCGGCCGGCGACTGCCTTGCCGTCTACGACACGGGCCGCGGGGGCACCACCAGCATCGACTGGAGCGTCGATGTTCCGCCGGACCCCGTGTCCTGCGCCGACGCACAGGCGCAGGTCCAGGTGACCGCCACCGACACGGCCTGCCCCACCAGCCATGGGAAGTCGTACTGGAGCTACCGGTCCGCCACCACCGGCAACACCACGAAGCTCTGCCTCACCCGCATCTACCACGCCGCCTACTGCATGCTCGGCCAGCAGTCCGGCTACTCGATCTCCCTCGGCATGATGACGGCCGTGGCCTGCCGACGCGAGCCGGTGCCCGCCCCGTACAACCAGATCATGCACATCACAGGCGTCTACCGCGCCCCGGCGGGCGCCGACGCGAACAACTGCCGCCGGGCGGCAGGCGACCAGACGCGCTACTGGGCCTACCTGGTGGACGACGGCGCCACGCTGCTGTGCACCACGATCTACCAGGGCGGCTGACCGGCATCTCGGCTTCGGCAACCCGCCTCGAAGATCGCCCTGGAGTGCGGAAGCCTCACTCGACCTGATCCTGGGCCCAGGCTCCTGGCGGGGGCCGTCTCTGGGCCGTCCGAGGCCGATCGAGACCAGTCAACGACGACCAATGACGACCGGTCATGGGCCGTCGCGCCAGCCCCGCACCAGCGATAACGTAGGTCGCCAAGTTCCTTGGCAGGAACCAGGGCAAGAAGAAGTAGCCCACTGCACGACCAGGCCCCGTGCCCGCGGTTTCGCTACGGGCAGGGTGGCGTACGTGTACCGGCCGCTGAAACGGGGGGGGGCGATGGCAAGGCGGATACGAAAGTTGCTGGGGGCCGCGCTGGTTGCGGGTGCGCTCCTCGGGTGCGGCGGAGGCAGGGGCGGAGAAAGCCCCGCCGTCACGTCGATCGGGGGTGCCGATTCGGCGTGTCCACTGCCGGTTACGTTCGACGTCGCCGAGTTGCGGAAGGCGAAGCGGACCGACTCGCGCGACTGCGAGCTCGAGGTCGGCACCGAGGCCGGAAAAGTGAGCTTCGGCGTCTACGTCCCCGACCCGTGGCCCGGCTACAGGACCCCCCGGAGCGTGATGGACACCGCCGCGGGTGTCTGGATGTCCAACTACGGCGAGTACGAGTCGGACCATTCCTCCGACGAGTCGGACGTCGCTTCCAGTCCGGCCCTCGAGTGGGATCACCGGATGAGCCCGCCGGATTCCTCCATCAAGCCCTTCCGGGTGCGGCGTCTCGTGGTGGTGACCCATCAGGGAACGGTCGTCGTGACGGTGCGCGGCAGCGACGCGTCCGCGCTGCGGGCCATGCGCCTCGTCCGGTCCTCCATGAAGGTCAACCCGGCCGACGTACCCCTGTGCGGCCCCCGCCCACGGTTGGACGGGGGCCACACAGTGTGCGCGTGATGTCAGCGCACCAGCCGCCACGCGTCCTGGACGTAGCCCCGTACGGTTAGCCCCCTGACCCCGGCTTCTCCGCAGGCAGGGGGCTCGTGCGTGACGGCCGGCGAAGTTGGGGGGACGGGTGCGAAGGCGGATACGTGAGGTACTGGGGGCCGCGCTGTTGGTGGGCGCGATGCTCGGCTGCGAGGCCGGGGGCGGCTCCGCCGTCGCGTCGATCGGGGGTGCCGGTTCGGCGTGTGCGCTGCCAGTGACGTTCGACGTGGCGAAGCCGTGGAAGGCGAAGCGGGGCGGCGGCCACCAGGAGACGGGCTGGTTCCGCTTCTCGCACGAGTGTGAGATCCAGGCGGGGGCAGCGGGGGCGAAGGTGACTCTCTCCGTCTACGTGCCTGTCGGTCTTGGCGGGGCCACCCCCCAGGGCGTGATGGACTCCTTCGAAGGCACGAACACCGCCAACGCCGGTGAGTACACGAGCGACCCTCACCAGCACGAGTGGAAGGTCGCCTCGAGCTCGGCCCTGGAGTGGGACTACCTGATGAGCCCGCCCGACAGAACTGCCAAGCCCTTTCGGGTGCGGCGTCTCGCGGTGATGGCATCCCGGCCGACCGTCGTCGTGTCCGTGGAGGGCGGCGACGCGCCGACACTGGAGGCGATGAATCTCGTGCGGTCCTCCATGAGGACGAGGCCCGCCTGACGCCCGGGACGAGGGCCCCGTCCGTGACCGGACGGGGCCCTCGTCGTGCTGGAGCGAGGCGCCCCCGCACCGCGCGCCTGATCCCGGTGGGCGTGATGCACTGGAGTGAGAGGAGGTGCGTCGTGTCCGGTCGTATCGGAAAGCCCCGCAACATCTTTCTCGTGTGGCTGGTCTGGCCGCTGATCACGCTGGGTGTCTACCACTTCGTCTGGTACTACAAGGTCAACCGCGAGGCCCGTGACTTCGATCGCCGGATCGAGGTCAACCCGGCATACGCGGTGCTGGCCGTGCTCGTCGGCTGGCTGGTGATCGTTCCGCCCTTCGTTTCGGTCTACAACACCGGTCAGCGCATCGCCGACATGCAGAAGGCGGCCGGGATGCGGCCCAGTTGCAACCCCTGGATCGGGCTGATCCTCATGATCGTCGCCGGCCTGCACGCGCTCTACTACCAGCACGAGCTGAACCAGATCTGGACCCACTACGGGAACCCGGTGGAGGGCGAGCAGGTGCTGCTCGCGGCCTGATGTCCGACGGAACCGGAACAAGACCGTCGAGCGGCACGCGTGATCCGCGCGGCAACGACGCCGCACAGCGAGGGCCCCGTCGCGGACGGGGCCCTCGTCGTGCGGGTGCGTGTCAGCCGCAGCAGCCGCCGCACTGGCATGGAGCGCCGGACTGGCAGCCGCAGCCGCAGCCGGAGCCGCAGCCGCAGGCGCCGATGACGGGCAGGTGGACCGCTTCGCGCGGGGCTTCCTGCCGGGGGTCGGTGGTGGGGGATTCGGCCATGGGTCCCTCCTCAGGGCGTACTGGAATGCCGCCACGCCCATTGCAGTCCCGCCGGGCCGGGCGCATCAACGGCGCATGTGCGCGCAAGCGCCCTCCGTACGCCCCCTGAGCGCCGCTACGCGCCCTCCACCGTCGTCTGCTGCTGGATCTCGTCGGCGTGTTCACCCGTCACCAGGTACACCACGCGCTTCGCCACCGACACCGCGTGGTCGGCGAACCGCTCGTAGTAGCGGCCGAGCAGCGTCACGTCGACCGCCGTCTCGATGCCGTGCTTCCAGCGGTCGTCCATCAGGTGCTGGAAGAGCGTGCGGTGCAGCAAGTCCATCTCGTCGTCGTCCTGCTCCAGCTGGAGCGCCAGGTCGACGTCCTTGGTGATGATGACCTCCGCCGCCTTCGCCATCAGGCGCTGGGCCAGCTGTCCCATCTGGAGGATCGTGGCGTGCAGGTCGTTCGGCACGGCACGGTCCGGGAAGCGCAGCCGGGCCAGCTTGGCCACGTGCTGGGCCAGGTCGCCGGAGCGCTCCAGGTCGGCGCTCATCCGCAGCGAGGTGACCACGATCCGCAGATCCGTGGCGACCGGCTGCTGCCGCGCCAGCAGGGCGATCGCCCGTGCCTCCAGGTCGTGCTGCAGATCGTCGACCTTCTGGTCGCCGGCGATCACGTTCTCTGCGAGCTTGAGGTCGGCGTCGAGCATGGCCGTGGTGGCGCGCCCGATCGCCGACCCGACCAGCCGGGCCATTTCGACCAGGCCCTCGCCGATCGAGTCCAGTTCCTCGTGGTACGCGTCCCGCATGGTGTCCCTCTCTTGATACGACCGGGGTCCGGGTGGGGCTCGAACCCCCACGCTCCCACGTTCCGGTGGGCAGAAGTCCGCCGGCTCCATCCCAAATGAACCAGCACTATCCCCTTGGTGAACTCTGAGCGACGACTGTTCGAGGTGCCACCCGTTTGGCTGGGAGAGTCCCCCGCGACCCGCATAACCTGAATGCATGGACGTGAACGCGGCGGTTGCCGCAGCAGCAGCGATCGCCGGTCTTTGCACCGGTGTCATCGCCGTGCTGGCGTTCCGCTGGAGCGAGCGCGAACAGAAGCGGCCCACCCGGACGTCGCTCCACACCGATGCCGTGCTCCCGCCCGGCGTCGACACGGTCCTGTCGGTGCTCCGCAGTTCCGCGGTCGTCCTCGACGAGTCCGACTCCGTCGTCAAGGCCAGCTCCGCGGCGTACGCCCTCGGCCTGGTCCGCGGCGGCAAGCTCGCCGTGGAACCGATGCTGCACATGGCCCGCGACACCCGGCGTGACGGGGAGATACGGCAGGTGGAGCTGGACCTGCCGCGCCGCGGCACCGGTCGCGGCGAGGCGCTGGCCGTCTCCGCCCGCGTCGCGCCGCTGGGCTCACGACTCGTCCTGCTGCTGGTCGAGGACCTGACGGAGGCCCGCCGCATAGAGGCCGTACGGCGCGACTTCGTAGCCAACGTCAGCCATGAGCTCAAGACCCCTGTCGGGGCGCTCTCCCTGCTCTCCGAGGCTGTCATGGACGCCTCCGACGACCCCGAGGCGGTCACCCGCTTCGCCGGCCGGATGCAGATCGAGGCGACCCGGCTCACCAACCTCGTACAGGAGCTCATCGACCTCTCCCGGGTGCAGAACGACGACCCGCTGGAGGATTCCGAGCCCGTACGGGTCGAGGAACTGGTCGCCGAGGCCATCGACCGCTCCCGGCAGACCGCGTCCGCCAAGCAGATCACCATGGCCGCGGGAGCCGCCGCCGACCTGCGGATCTGGGGGAACCGTGGCAAGCTCGCAGCCGCGCTCGGCAATCTCGTCGAGAACGCCGTCAACTACTCCCCGGCCCGTACCCGCGTCGGCATCTCCGCCCGCCGTGTCTCGGCGCCCGGCGGGGACCTGATCGAGATCGCCGTGACCGACCAGGGCATCGGCATCTCCGAGAAGGACCGCGAGCGGATCTTCGAGCGGTTCTACCGGGTCGACCCCGCCCGTTCCCGCGCCACCGGGGGCACCGGCCTGGGGCTGGCCATCGTCAAGCACGTGGCCGCCTCGCACGGCGGGGAGGTCACGGTATGGAGCTCCGAGGGACAGGGCTCCACCTTCACGCTGCGGCTGCCAGAAGCAGGCGCGGCGAAAGAACGCGCAACCAGCGGCCAGGATCGCGTCGAAGAGGACGACGACCGGCCTTACGACACCGATCCGAACACCGAAATTCCTGCCCCGGAGGTCCTTCCGTGACCCGAGTGCTCGTCGTCGAGGATGAGGAATCCTTCAGCGACGCCCTGTCCTACATGCTCCGCAAGGAGGGCTTCGAGGTCGCTGTGGCGACCACGGGCCCCGACGGACTCGACGAGTTCGAACGCAACGGAGCCGACCTGGTGCTCCTCGACCTGATGCTGCCCGGACTGCCCGGCACCGAGGTGTGCCGCCAGCTGCGGGGCCGCTCGAACGTGCCCGTGATCATGGTGACCGCCAAGGACAGCGAGATCGACAAGGTCGTCGGGCTGGAGATAGGAGCCGACGACTACGTCACCAAGCCCTTCTCCTCCCGGGAGCTGGTCGCCCGTATCCGCGCGGTGCTCCGCCGCCGCGGCGAGCCGGAGGAGGTCACGCCGGCGGCCCTGGAGGCCGGGCCGGTCCGCATGGACGTGGACCGTCACGTGGTGACCGTCTCCGGCGGCAAGGTGGACCTGCCGCTCAAGGAGTTCGACCTGCTCGAGATGCTGCTGCGCAACGCGGGCCGCGTGCTCACCCGTATGCAGCTGATCGACCGGGTGTGGGGCGCGGACTACGTGGGTGACACCAAGACCCTCGACGTCCATGTGAAGCGGCTGCGCGCCAAGATCGAGCCGGACCCGGGCGCGCCGCGCTATCTGGTGACGGTCCGCGGCCTGGGCTACAAGTTCGAGCCGTAGGAACCCGGCGGACCGGCTGTCCGCCGTGACCACAGCGAAGGGGCGCCCGCCGGATTCCGGCGGGCGCCCCTTCGGCGTTCGTGCGTGGGGTCAGTGGCCCGCGCCGTGCGACGCGGACGCCGAGTCGGTCGGCTGCTCGGGCTCGCTGCCGGCGGCCTCCGTGTCGCCGGCCGGCGCCTCGGGGGACGCCGGGGTGCCGGTGGGAGTGCCCGTCGGGCTGCCCGAGGGGGACTTCGTCGGCTCGGACGGCTTCGGCTTCGGAACCTCGGTCGGGCCGAAGTCCTTGAAGTAGTTCGTCGCCGGGACGACCAGCGCCCGCAGCTTGACGTCGCCCGTCTCGCTGAACCGGAAGACGACCTCGCGGTTGGAGCCGTTGTTCATCTCCTGGTTGCCGTTCTCGATCACGGCGGACGCGTTGTCCCTGCCGCCGATGATGAGGCGGCCCTGCGCGGGGACGGTGAGCGCCTTCGAGCCCTTGGCGGGGGTCAGCTTCACCTTGGCGTCGGAGCCGGGCAGCGTGATCGACTCGAGGGTCTGCGGCTTCACGCCGTCGTTGAAGATCGTCAGGGCCACCACCGCGGGGCCCTTCACGTCCGGCTTCGGCTGCGTGATGACGTTCACGTTCTGCAGCTTCAGGTTGTCGACGGCGGTGGCCGCGTTGTCCGGCCTGACACCGAGGGTCTGCGCGTCGTTGCCCGCACCGCAGGCGGAGAGCGAGGCGATCGAGAAGACGATGGCAGCGCCGGCGAGGGCACCGCGTCGAAGGCTGCTGCTCACGGCGGCGCTTCTCCTTCTACGTACGGACGGGGTGGTGGCGGCTGTCACCGGCTACGTGCGTGTCAGCTCGCGCTCAGGTTACCGAGCCGTCGATCACGTCCCGCACCCGACCCGCCCTTTACCGGCGGCGGACGAGAAGGACCGTCGGACCGGCTCACCGGCGGATGCCGCCGCGCCCCCCGCTGAGGTGTCCGGAAGAAGCGCCCCGATCATGTGTTCCGATCACCGGCCGACCCGCCCGTTCACATAACCGTGGTGATCGATTTCCCCGGTCGTCGCACATTCCTTGCGAATAGTCGTGGTGATCAATTCCGGATTCTGCGGAGCGTCGGTCCGTACGGGTGAGCGGCGGCCGAACGGAGTACGGGAAGTTCACCGCCGAGAATCCGACAAATCGGGACGTTCAGCCTCTCTGGAGGGGGGTACGCGCTCTGTGACGCGCGTGTTTCCGTCCGCCCGCACAGCCGCTCCGACCTGCGAATACCGCACTCCGGAAGCCGTCCGCAGCACGTTCCTGTCTCGGTTGTCAAGCCCCGAGATATGCCCTGACCTGCGAAAACGCCATTCAGAAGAAGCCGTATCCGTGTTACCCTGGATAGCCACGGAAGGGGTACCTGTCACATGACGTTCAAGGTTGGCGACACCGTGGTCTATCCCCATCACGGGGCCGCGCTGATCGAGGCCATCGAAACTCGCCAGATCAAAGGCGTGGACAAGACCTACTTGGTGCTCAAGGTCGCCCAGGGTGACCTGACGGTTCGCGTACCAGCGGACAATGCGGAGTTCGTCGGCGTTCGCGATGTGGTCGGCCAGGACGGACTGGACCGGGTCTTCGAGGTGCTTCGTGCACCGTACGCCGAAGAGCCGACGAACTGGTCCCGTCGCTACAAGGCAAATCTCGAGAAGCTCGCCTCCGGCGATGTCATCAAGGTCGCCGAAGTGGTGCGTGACCTGTGGCGTCGCGAGCGCGAGCGCGGGCTTTCCGCAGGTGAGAAGCGGATGCTCGCAAAGGCGCGCCAGATTTTGGTGAGCGAGCTCGCCCTCGCGGAGAACACCAATGAGGACAAGGCCGAGGCTCTGCTCGACGAGGTCCTCGCGTCCTGACGCACGATAATGCCGCGGTGCCCGCTGGCACGCTGTGAAATCACCCTCCGTGAAATCCAGCCTGCCGCCGGGCGCTGCGGCATGTGTATGAAAGGTCGCAGCTGAAGGGGCGCAAGGGTCGCAACTTTCTGACGGTCGCGACCGTCGTCGTCCGGCACCGTGGCGTGCCGGGCCTCGGCGGCTGGCGCAGACCAGTGGTCACGGAAGGGCCCGTCAAGGCGTCGCGCCCGGCACGCTGTGGCCATACCCATGTCGGCTGAGGAAACAAACCTGCCGGAGTGCAACCGATGTCAGACGTATCGCGCCACCACCGCACCGCGGCCGTGATCCCGGCCGCCGGCCGGGGTGTGCGGCTCGGCCCCGGCGCCCCGAAGGCGCTCCGCACGCTGAACGGCACGCCCATGCTCGTCCACGCCGTGCGCGCCATGGCCGCCTCCCGGGCCGTCTCACTGGTCGTGGTGGTCGCGCCGCCCGACGGGGCCCCCGAGGTGAAGCGGCTCCTCGACACGCATTCCCTGCCCGAGAGGACGGACTACCTCGTCGTCCCCGGCGGTGACACCCGGCAGGAGTCCGTACGCCTCGGTCTCGACGCGCTCCCCGAAGACATCGGGACCGTCCTCGTGCACGACGCGGCCCGCCCGCTGGTGCCCGTGGAGACCGTCGACTCGGTCATCGAGGCCGTGCGCGACGGCGCTCCCGCCGTCGTGCCCGCGCTGCCCCTCGCCGACACCGTCAAGCTGGTCGAACCCGCCGGCAAGGACGAGCCGGAGCCCGTCGTCGCCACTCCCGACCGGGCCGCTCTGCGTGCCGTGCAGACTCCGCAGGGCTTCGACCGCGAGACCCTCGTGCGCGCGCACGCCACGGTCACCGACAACGTCACCGACGACGCGAGCATGGTCGAGCAGCTGGGCCTGCGGGTCGTCGTCGTCCCCGGGCACGAGGAAGCCTTCAAGGTGACCCGGCCGCTCGATCTCGTACTGGCCGAGGCCGTACTCGCCAGGAGGAGGGCCACCGATGGCTTCTGAGGAGCTCCGGCTGCCGCAGGTCGGCATCGGCACCGACGTGCACGCCTTCGAGAAGGGGCGCGAACTGTGGTGCGCCGGCCTGCTCTGGGAAGGCCCGGAGAGCGACGGCTACGGCCTCGCGGGGCACTCCGACGGTGACGTCGCCGCGCACGCCGCCTGCGACGCCCTCTTCTCCGCCGCCGGCGTCGGTGACCTCGGGGCGCACTTCGGCACGTCGCGGCCCGAGTGGTCCGGCGCCTCCGGTGTCGCCCTGCTCTCGGAGGCGGCGCGGATCGTGCGCGCCGCCGGGTTCGAGATCGGCAATGTCTCCGTTCAGGTGATCGGCGTACGCCCCAAGATCGGCAAGCGCCGCGAGGAGGCGCAGAAGGCGCTGTCCGCCGCGGCGGGCGCGCCGGTCGCCGTCTCGGGGACCACCACCGACGGTCTCGGCCTGACCGGACGGGCGGAAGGGCTCGCCGCCATAGCGACCGCGCTCGTGTTCCGCACGGGGTGAGGTGACTGCACGGGTGTGGCTCGTGTCACCTTGATGTCACGTCCTGGCAGGAAACGGTCGCGAGGCACTACCACGCGCCCACTACCCTTGTTGCGTGACCATTCGCCTGTACGACACCAGCGCCCGGCAGATCCGTGACTTCGCCCCCCTCGTGCCGGGTTGTGTCTCGATCTACCTGTGCGGTGCCACTGTGCAGGCCGCCCCGCACATCGGGCACATCCGGTCGGGACTGAACTTCGACATCATGCGCCGCTGGTTCGAGTACCGCGGCTTCGACGTCACGTTCATCCGGAACGTGACCGACATCGACGACAAGATCATCGCCAAGTCGACGGACCAGGGCCGCCCCTGGTGGTCCATCGGCTACGAGAACGAGCGGGCCTTCAACGACGGCTACGAGGCCCTCGGCTGCCTCCCGCCCACCTACGAACCGCGCGCCACCGGCCACATCACCGAGATGGTCGAGATGATGCGCGGCCTGATCGAGCGCGGGCACGCCTACGAGGCCGACGGCAGCGTCTACTTCGACGTGCGGTCCTTCCCCGACTATCTGGCGCTGTCCAACCAGGACATCGACGACCTGCGCCAGCCCGCGGAAGAGGGCATCACCGGCAAGCGCGACCCGCGCGACTTCGCCATGTGGAAGGCGACCAAGCCGGGCGAGCCCTCCTGGGAGACCCCGTGGGGCCGCGGTCGGCCGGGCTGGCACCTGGAGTGCTCGGCGATGGCGCACAAGTACCTCGGTGAGGCCTTCGACATCCACGGCGGCGGTCTCGATCTGATCTTTCCCCACCACGAGAACGAGATCGCCCAGGCCAAGGCCTACGGCGACGCCTTCGCCTCGTACTGGGTGCACAACGCCTGGGTCACCATGAGCGGCGAGAAGATGTCGAAGTCCCTCGGCAACTCGGTGCTCGTCTCCGAGATGGTGAAGAACTGGCGCCCGATCGTCCTGCGCTACTACCTCGGCACCCCGCACTACCGCTCGATGATCGAGTACAGCGAGGAGGCCCTGCGCGAGGCCGAGTCGGCGTTCGCGCGGATCGAGGGCTTCGTCCAGCGGGTCGTCGAGAAGGCGGGACCGGTCGCGCCGGCCGCCGAGGTGCCGCTCGCGTTCGCCGAGGCCATGGACGACGACCTGGGCGTGCCGCAGGCCCTCGCGATCATCCACACCACGGTCCGGCAGGGGAACAGCGCGCTGGCCGCCGACGACAAGGAAGCCGCCGTGGCACGCCTCGCCGAGGTCCGTGCCATGCTGGGAGTCCTCGGCCTGGACCCGCTCGACCCGCACTGGGCGGGCGAGGCCGACCGCGGCGAAGACCTGCACGGGGTCGTCGACACGCTCGTCAGGCTCGTGCTCCAGCAGCGCGAGTCGGCCAGGTCCCGCAAGGACTGGGCGACGGCGGACGCCATCCGCGACCAGCTGAACCAGTCCGGACTCGTCATCGAGGACGGTCCCGACGGACCGCGCTGGACACTCGGACCGCGCTGAGCACCGGGCACATGTGCCGCCCGGTGCTCCGGGCGGCACACTTTCACTTAACGACGCGATCCAGAGGAACGAAAAGTCATGGCCGGGAACAGCCAGCGCAGGAACCGCCGCACGTCCAACAAGAAGGGCGCGCAGGTCGGCAGCGGTGGCCAGCGTCGCCGCGGTCTCGAGGGCAAGGGGCCGACGCCGCCCGCCTCCGCCCGTAAGGGACACAAGAAGAACCGGGTCGCCAACGCACAGGCGAGGAAGGCCGCCGGCCGCCGGCCCGTCGCCCGCCGCGGCGGCAAGGGCACGTCCGAGATGGTCGTCGGCCGCAACCCGGTCTTCGAGGCGCTGCGCGACGGCGTGCCGGCCTCCACGCTCTACGTCCAGCAGTTCATCGACAACGACGAGCGGGTGCGCGAGGCGCTCCAGCTCGCCACCGGACGCGGCAACATCAACATCATGGAGGCGCCGCGCCCCGAGCTCGACCGGCTGACGAACGGGCTCAACCACCAGGGCCTGGTGCTCCAGGTCCCGCCGTACGAGTACGCGCACCCGGAGGACCTGGCCGCCGCCGCGTTCGACGACGGTGAGGACCCGCTGATCGTCGCCCTCGACGGTGTCACCGACCCTCGTAACCTGGGCGCCGTCGTCCGCTCCGTATCGGCCTTCGGCGGCCACGGCGTGGTCGTCCCCGAGCGCCGCGCCGCGGGTATGACCGCGGGCGCCTGGAAGACCTCCGCCGGCACCGCCGCCCGTACGCCGGTCGCGCGGGCGACCAACCTGACGCGCGCCCTGGAGTCGTACCAGAAGGCCGGTCTGACCGTCGTCGGCCTGGCCGCCGACGGCGAGAGCGAGGTCGGCGACCTCGAGGCTCTCGGCGGGCCGCTGGTCATCGTGGTGGGCAGCGAGGGCAAGGGTCTGTCCCGTCTCGTCGGCGAGACCTGCGACTACCTGGTCCGCATCCCGATGCCGGGCGGCGCGGAGTCCCTCAACGCCGGTGTCGCGGCCGGTGTCGTCCTGTACGAGGCGGCCAAGCGGCGCGCCTGAGGACCGTATTGAGCCGTTTTCGGACGGCCGTGGGTGTAAACCGGTCGATAAGGAACGCTTGACGGGTCTCGGACAGATCGGGCCCGTCACGGCCGTGCCCTAAACGCGCATCACTCGGTTAGATGAGTGTGGACACCAGAACGCCCCGGTCCGGGTTCGATGATCAGCCTGCGTTGAGCATGGTGAAGGTGGACTGCGATCCCGCGCAGGTCATCGTCAGCCACGCCAGTTTCCGGGTGCAGCTCGCCCGGAGCCCGCGCCCTGTACGTTCCCTGGCGGACACCGCGCGCCTGGCCCCGCTCGCCGGAGCCGGTGCGGCGGCGCGGCCGCGCAGGGCGCCCGTCGTATGGAGCGGCAGGTCGGCTCCCGGGGACTCCGGGGCGACCGGGCTGCTCCAGGCCGTACGCAACTCCACCCTCGAGCACGATCCCTACAGCGCGGGCACCACCCAGGTCATGCCCCGCGTCGACCTCGACGAGACCGTGGCGGCCCCCACGATCCCCGCCCCGGGCGGCCCCGGCCGGGACAGGCCGCTGCTGCCCCCGATGCGGCAGGCCGTCGGCGCCTACGACTCCTACGACACCGGCTCGTCCCACGAGCAGCAGCCGTACGACGCGGGGACCTACGAGGTCGAGGCGTACGACGACGAGGGCTTCGAGCGGGAACATGCCCGGCGGCGCTCTCCACAGCGCCACGGCGCGGACTCCGTGCGGCACGCCTACTACCCGGGCCGCCGGATGAACCTCGGAGTGGTGCTGCTGCCGCTGCGGGTGCTCCTCGGCCTCATCTCCGTCTACGCCGGCATGGGCAAGCTCTGCGACCCTGTCTACTTCGACGGCGGCGACCGCGGCTCCATGGTCAAGTGGCTCAACGCCCTGAACCCGTGGGCCCTCGGCGAGCCGATGCGTGACTTCGCGGTCGCCCACCCGGTCGGCGCCGGGCTCACCGTCGCCTTCCTCCAGGTCATCGTCGGCGTCCTCACCGTCCTCGGGCTGTGGCAGCGCGTCGCGGCGGTCGTCGGCGCGCTGCTCTCCGCGGCGCTGATCATGACCGTGAGCTGGCGGTCGGTCCCCGTCTACGAGACGCCGGACCTCATCTACCTGGCGGCGTGGTCGCCGCTGATCATCGCCGGCGCCCCCGTCTACTCGATCGACGGCCGTCTCGCCGGCGAGGCCTGGCGCACCCTCGGGCCCCGCTCCGAACTGTGGGACCTGCGCCGGCGCGTCCTGCGCCGCGGCGGCCTCGTCGCCGCGGTCGTCGTGGGGCTCACGATGCTCGTGGGCTCGATCCTCGGCGGCGCCGTCCGCTCGAACGACATGGTCACCGTGCCCGGCCCGAACCAGAACCCGACCAACTACCTGCCCGGAGCCACGCTGCCCAAGGAGTCGGGAACCGGCGCGGGCTCACCCCGCCCGGGCAAGGAGAAGCCCTCCCCGTCCGCCAGCCGGCCCACCGAGAAGCCCAGGGAAGCGGCGTCCACGCCCACGCGGGAGACCGTCCAGGAGAGCGGCCAGGTCGCCGGTACGCCCAGCGAGACGCAGGGCAGCGGCACGCAGTCGCCCAGCGGCTCCCGGCCCGCCCCTCCGCCGTCCTCCGGCACCACGGGGCCGACCTCGACCGGCGGCAGCAGCTCGGGCGGCCCGACCGGCGACGGCTCTGGCGGCAGCACCGGCGGCTCCGACGAGGGCGGCGGCGTGATCGGCGGCCTGCTCGGCTGAACGCCCGCCCGTCCGCGGCAGAACAGAGGGGCGGCCACCGGATCCGGTG